>CAZPDC010000059.1:423-2032 GCA_964585215.1 uncultured Candidatus Peribacteria bacterium | reverse complement strand
TTATCAATTTAGTGCAGCTTTGTTTGATTTTACTAAAAATCAAAATCAACTCTTGAGTTTCCTCTGAAAGACTATCTATTTCTTCTTTTAATTTAGGCTCTGCGATCAATGTCATTTTCAACCAAAATTTTGTTTCTTTCGCTTCTTTTTTGGCAATACCAATCTTGTGTATAAAGTCTTTTTTAGATTCGCCTTCGGTTGCTTCACAATAATTAGCGCCAACAGAGGTACCAGCTTTAACTAATTGACTAATAATAGGTAAGTTCTCAGGTGTTTTAGAGATCTTTTTAGCCAACTTAATAATATTGATGCCAAACTTAGTAGTCCTCTCCTCTAGATTGTAATTTATTTTTTCCTTTTGATCATTGATCACTGATCATTTTTTGAAAATTGAATTTTGAAAATTGAGAATTATTTTTTGATTAGTTTCTCCCCAGCCCCTTCACTCCCAAATCCTTAAGTCCCCTTTTAAAAAACTGCAGGTACTTCTGTAATTCTTTTTCCGTGAGTTTAAACTCCAGTTCGTGCGCAAGTTGATTGCGTGCTTTATGCGCCTGCCAGACTGCGTTTGGATTTGAAAAACAAGCGTTGGCCTGTTTGAGCTTTTCTCCTAGGCTGCCTCGGTAGCCCCTATTGGCCAAGACGAAATCTAACAATTTATCCGCCTCCAAAAGAGCCCTAGGATCTTTAGTATTTTCCAATTTTCCCCATTTGGCGCAGATTATTCGTGAAATCGCGGGCATCAGCTTGCGTCCAGTTCGGCCAAACCACAAAAGAAGTAAAACAAGACCTACTAAAATGAAGAGTAAAATAACTAACTCCATGTTAATTAATTCAAATAATTATGATTTTTTTATGATCTGTTTTAAAACTGCCCCGGCCCAGTCAAAAAGCTCTTTTTTTTCAAAACTCACCTCGTGAGATAATAAATATTTCTCTAAAAGATAACTTAAGAGATGAGTCAAGGTGGAATTTGGTTTACCATCCAAGATCAATCCTTTCAATAATCGGGTTTCTTTTTTTTGTGTCACCGCTGCCAGTTCTGCAAACCAATCCCAAAGCTCTGTTTGAACCGAATCGACTAATTTTAATTTTTCCGGCACCGTTAACTTAACAGGCTTTTCTGATTTTTTACCCGCTTTATCCCCTTTTAATTCAGGGTAAATTAAGGTTAGCGCCGCCAAGATCAATTCAATACTTACGCTTTGCTCCAGTAACTTAACCAATAGCTTAATCAACACGGGATCTTGTCGCGCGCGAATAAAGTGACTCAATAAACCGGCCATAGTGCCGTCTTTTTGCTTGGCCTTACCTTCATCTTTCTGCATGGCAGCTAGCGCCGCCTGCGCTTGTTTGATCCGTTGGAAAAATTGTTCTTTTTGTTCGCCCGTTACTTCTTTAACCGTGCTAAAACCCTCCTCTTGTTCAAATTTGTCGGAAGAATGATCAGTCATAGGAAAGCGATAAAAAGAAAAAAGATATTAGATTCTAGATGCTTGCCCTGTACCGAATGGTACTAGGGTTCAAATTTGTCGGAAGAATGATCAGTCATAAGAAAGCGATAAAAAGAAAAAAGATATTAGATTCTAGATGCTTGCCCTGTACCGAA
>CAZPDC010000059.1:0-323 GCA_964585215.1 uncultured Candidatus Peribacteria bacterium | reverse complement strand
TGGTACTAGGGTTCAAATTTGTCGGAAGAATGATCAGCCATAGGAAAGCGATGAAGTGATAGAGTTATAAAGTGAAGCGCAGTATGCGATGATCCATTATGGGTGGAGAATCGGATAATGCCTTCATCCTCCGCAGCTTTAGCGAAGGAGGATCTTATAGAGTGATGGAGGAAACAACCTCTAAAATCCTTACCATCAACACAAGCACCATTGTAGAGATGATGCGGGAAAAATAAATATCTAATTTTTCTTTGTCATTCTCACGCAAGGGATCATACGCTTTTTCCTTTGAGAAAGTTTTGAGCTAAATTATTTAACCTTCT
>CAZPDC010000058.1:0-4609 GCA_964585215.1 uncultured Candidatus Peribacteria bacterium | reverse complement strand
AGAAGGTTAAATAATTTAGCTCAAAACTTTCTCAAAGGAAAAAGCGTATGATCCAAAACTTTTCAGGTAACCCCAGTTGACATCTTTTAAATATTACCTAAGCTTTGGTTGACTACAACCTATGATTGAGGAATCAGGCAAAAGAAAAACCCTAACAGATTTTCAGGACTTAATCTTGGAGATTTATGGTGTGCCAGATGATCAGCTTTATAGCATCTGGGATCTTTTATCAAATCAAGAACGTTTTGCCATGCGAATGCTCAAAGGCATCCGTAAAAATGATTTAGAAAGAGTTAAGTTTAATCTTATCATAGCAACAGCCTGGTTCTTCGCTATCGCCAATCGTTTTCATCTTAATCTAGAAAAAGAGATCAACAAACGCTTCCCTTACTGTTGCCCTTATTGTGAAAACTGTCCTTGTAAATGCAAACACAAAAAACCAGATATTAAGACCAAACTTAAAAGACACAAAATCAAGCCTAAAACTTTAGCCGAAATTCAAGAAATGTTTGAGAAGATCTACCCTGTCATAGATAAAAACTTAGAACATATCGGTATTCACCTTGCCGAAGAACAGGGGGAAATTTCCGAAGCTATGCATCTTTTTGCCGGTACTCATCAAACTAAGCATTTCAAAGCTCTAGCTCAAGAAATGGCTGATTATTTCTCTCACACCTGCGCGCTGGCTAATAAAATTAATTTTAATTTCGCTCAAGAATTCTACAGACTCTTCCCTGAAAATTGTCATGTCTGTCACAAAACTCCCTGTATTTGCAACTTCTATTAGTTTGGGGATCCAGCTTCTGGGTCAGTGAATTATATTTAATCACTTGGAGAACCTCCAAGTGATTAACTGCTGTTGCGTACAGAAGCTTTTTCTTTAGAATACCAGAGTAAAAGCAACTGTAATTTCTTATGCGCAAGAAAACTTTTTTTACTTCCGTGAATCCCAAACAATCTTTTCCCGAGCTGGAAAAAGAGATCTTGGCAAAGTGGGCCAAAGAAAAAACTTTTCAAAAACTGCAACGCAAAAATAAAGGCAATCCGCCTTACTCTTTTATGGACGGGCCGATTACGGCCAATAATCCTATGGGTGTGCACCACGCTTGGGGTCGCACGCTCAAAGATGCCATCCAACGCTACAAGGCCATGCATGGTTATGACGAACGTTGGCAAAACGGCTTTGATTGTCAGGGACTGTGGGTAGAGGTGGAAGTAGAAAAAGAGCTTAAGCTCAACTCTAAACCGGAAATAGAAAAATACGGTCTAGATAAATTCTCTCAAGCTTGTCGCGCGCGCGTGGAAAAATATTCCCAAATCCAAACCCAGCAGAGCATTCGCCTTGGGCAATGGATGGATTGGAAAAATTCCTATTACACCCTGTCAGAGGAAAACAATCTGCACATCTGGCATTTTTTAAAGGAATGTCACAAGAAGGACCTGATCTATAAAGGCGAAACCGCGATTGAATGGTGCCCGCGCTGTGGCACCGCGCTTTCCCAACACGAACTTTCCGACGGGGGCTATCAGGAATTGACCCATCAGACCGTGTATTTTCTGGCTCCGGTTAAAGACAAACCGAATGAATTCTTCCTGATCTGGACCACCACCCCTTGGACCATCGTCGCCAATACCGCATTGGCGGTGAATCCGGAAATTACTTACGTCCGCGTTAAACAAAATAATCAAATCTACATTCTCGCTAAAAAACTAGTTACGCCGGTACTCGGCCAAGAGGTGGAAATCTTGGAAGAGTTCAGTGGACAGGCTTTAGTTGATAAAAAACTGGACTACATCTCACCTTTTGCGGAAACAGAAGTCCAACAGAACTTTAAACACACCCTGATTCCCTGCGCGGAAGCCTCGGAAGACGAAGGCACAGGCATTATTCACATCGCTCCAGGCTGTGGAGATTACGCGATTGGCCAACAGTTTAATCTGAAAGTAATCGCGCCTTTGGATGAAAAGGGTAATTTTTTAACAGGTTACGGATTTTTAACGGGCAAATACGCGCACGCGATTAAACAGGAAGTTTTTGATTATTTAAAAACCAAGGGGCTGCTCTATAAAACCGGACAGATTACTCACCGCTACCCCTGTTGCTGGCGTTGTAAAACCGAGTGCGTCTGGAGATTGGTGAATGAATGGTTCATCAAAACCGCGCCTCTCAAAGACGTCTTGCGTCAAGCCACTGACACGGTCAATTGGTGTCTTCCCGCGGACGGTAAGCGGATGCACGACTGGCTAAACAATATGGGCGACTGGATCATCTCGCGCAAAAGATTTTGGGGACTGGCTCTACCTTTTTATCCTTGCGATTGTGGCGAGCTAATCGTTGTAGGCTCCAAAGAAGAGTTAAAAACTCTAGCTCTTTCACCGGAAGAAGTGGATCAACTTCCCGAACTGCATCGTCCTTGGATCGATCAGATTAAAATCAAGTGTCCCCATTGCGGCAAAACGGTCAACCGTGTTCCCGATGTCGGCGATTGCTGGCTGGACGCGGGCATTGTCCCCTACTCCACGCTTAAATATTTAAGTAATCGGAAATACTGGCAAAAATGGTTTCCCGTAGAATCTATTTGCGAAATGCAAGCGCAAATCCGTCTCTGGTTTTACTCTATGCTCTTTATGAGCGTGGTTTTGGAAGACAAAGCACCCTATCAAAACGTACTCACGCACGGAACCGTGGTCGCGGAAGACGGCCGTCCGATGCACAAATCTTCGGGCAACGCGATTTGGTTTGATGAAGCCGCCGACAAAATGGGAGCCGATGTAATGCGCTTTTTGTATTGCTGCGCGAATAACACCACTTCACTACGTTTCGGTTATAACGTGGGCGCCGAGGCCACACGTAAGCTTTTACAACTTTGGAATGCTTATAGTTTTTTCATCACTTATGCCAATATTGACGAGTGGGCCCCTACGCTCAATCAAGAGCCGCTTTGTCCCCTGACCAAAAAAGAAAAAGGCAAGCTTCTGATCACTCGTCACGGTGAAGCGGAAAATAACGTTCAAGGTGTTTGCAACAGCGATCCCGCCAAACCATTTCCCCTAACCGCGCGTGGGCGCAGGCAATCTCAAGAGTTGGGCTTGAAACTCAAAGCGCAAGGAATTGATCTGATTATTGCCTCTCCCTTTCCTCGCACCAAGGAATCCGCGGAAATCATCAACCAATTTTTGGAAACCGAATTGATTTTTGATGAACGTCTTACTGAAATCCGAGCAGGTAGTTATGAAGGAAAGGATAGTCACGCTTACGATACGCGCTTTAACTCGCCTGAAAAAATCTACCATGAACGCAAGTTGGACGAGGAAACTGAAGCGGAAAATTACGCGCGCGTCACTCCGTTGCTCAAAGAAATCGCTGCTCAATATCCTGACAAAAATATTTTACTCGTCACGCACAATTCTCCCGCGCGCAATCTATTAAAACACCTCTTAGGCTGGACGGAAACACAAACCATCCAAACCAAACTGCCCAATTGCGGGATTGCCTGTTTTGATCTGCCCTCTTTGGGCACTGCTAATTTTAGCAACGAACTGGACGCCTGGATTATTTCCGAACTCGTGGGACTGACCCAAATAGTCAGTCGTAATTTAGATGACTACAACATTCCCGACGCCTTTAATCCCCTTGTGGATTTTATTGACGATTTAACCAACTGGTACATTCGCCGCAGTCGTCGTCGTTTTTGGAAGTCAGAAAATGACACCGACAAACAAGCGGCTTACCAAACTCTCCATACTGTTTTAGTAGAATTAACCAAACTAATGGCCCCCTTTCTCCCCTTTTTGGCGGAAGAAATTTCCACCAACCTGACTAAAGAAAAATCCGTACACCTGCAAAATTGGCCCCTGCCCAATCTGGCCTTGCTTGATCTAGATCTAAACCAAAAAGTTAAAACCATTAAAACCATCGTCAGTTTAGGACTGGCCGCGCGAGCCAAACAAAAGATTAAAGTACGGCAACCCCTCTCTAGGGCGCAAGTGGGCTTGCCCGGTAATCTTGACCCCCACCTTTTCACCAATCAAAAAGCAGTGATCGAAGAAGAGCTAAACGTCAAAAGCGTGGAATTTGTGACTGATATCTCGCGCCTAGGACAGTTGATTGCCAAACCGGACGCGCGTAAATTGGGACCCAAATACGGTAGCGCCGTACAGCAGATTATTCAATTCGCTAAACAAGGGCAGTTTGAGAAATTGCCTAATGGCAAAATTAAAGTTTCAACTCTTCAAAAAGAATTCACACTTGAGTCGGATGAGTTTGAAATCGTCTGTCTCAGTCAAAAATGCGAGGAGGTGGAATACAGTAATGGGATTGCGGTTAAACTAGACACCGTCATCACTCCCGAACTGGAAGCGGAAGGATTGGCGCGCGAACTAGTACGCACCGTACAAGAATTACGCAAACAAGCGGATTACCAAATCACCGACCGCATCCGGATCGCCGTTTCTGATCTGCGCATAGTCCCCAAGCAATATCTGGAATATCTCAAACAAGAAACCTTAGCGCTGGAAATTAACCAAGACCTCGAAAATACCGACGCCCACACCACTCTGGAAATAGGTGAACAACAAATTGAAATTGGGATCAAAAAAATCGTTAAAA
>CAZPDC010000057.1:0-4629 GCA_964585215.1 uncultured Candidatus Peribacteria bacterium | reverse complement strand
ATCCGAATTTAGAATCTAGAATTTGAAGGTTAAGACTTAGAATTTGTGGGTTCAAGTTTGGTTAGCCTTGGACTGGGAATTTACAATCATTTTTCTGCCTTCTTCCCAAACTAAAACCATCAGAGTGCAGGCCAGAATTTTCAGCCACTCCTGGCCGCTTAGGGCGGTGGTATGGAGAATTTTTTGTAAAACAGGCAGATACACAATCCCGATAACTAAAAAAGAGGAAAGAAATATGGCTCCCCAGATATATAGATTGGAAAACAAGCCCAATTTAAAAATAGAGAATCGGGCCGAACGAGCGTTGAAGACATTGAAAAGTTGGATAATCACAAGGGTGGCAAAAGCGACCGTGGAAGCCTTCAGATAAGGCGGATCGGTAGCTGATAAAGTTTCACCCCAGCGCCAGCCACCCTGATAAAGCTCAAACCAATAAAGAAGCATTACCAATATGCCGATAAAAATCCCGGTACTCAAGAAATGTTTAATGAAACCAGCGTTCATAATATGAGAGCGAGGATCTTTAGGTGGGCGTTGCATAATATTTGGTTCAGCGTGATCCACTCCCAGCGCGAAAACCGGCAAGATATCCGTGCCCAGATCTACGCATAAAATTAAAATAGCGGAAAGAGGCATCGGTATTCCCAGAAGTATGGCGGAAAAAACCGTGAAGAGTTCTCCTGTGTTACAGGAAAAAATAAACCAACTGAATTTTTTGAGATTGTCGTAGATTTTACGCCCCTCTCGGACCGCGCGCGCGATAGAAGCGAAGCTGTTATCTGTTAGAACCACATTGGCTACTTCTTTAGAAACGTCCGTGCCGGAACCCATGGCGATGCCGCTGTCCGCTTTTTTCAGAGCGGGAGCGTCGTTTACGCCATCTCCCGTGACGGCCACAATCTCGCCATTTTTTTGTAAGGCACTAACCACTTGCAGTTTGTGTTCCGGGGAAACGCGTGAAAAAATGAAAGTTTGTGACTTATCGGCCAGCAGCTTGTGTAATTTTTGAGGTGTGAATTTGTCCAACTCTTCGCCCTGAATAGTTTGATAATGTTGGTTGTGAATAATGCCCAGTTTGCGCGCGATCGCTTCGGCTGTTAGACCATAATCTCCCGTGATCACGATTACGCGAATGCCGGCAGTACGGCAAGTTATCACTGCCTCTTTAACCTCTTCTCGAGGAGGATCCAACATACCTTCCAAGCCCAAAAAGATTAAATTTTTTTCTGCCGTGCTTTGATCCGCAAAAGGAGTGTTGATGGGTTTATAAGCGCAGGCCAAAACCCGTAAAGCCTCACGCGCCATC
This sequence comes from uncultured Candidatus Peribacteria bacterium, assembly GCA_964585215.1. Lineage (GTDB taxonomy): Bacteria > Patescibacteriota > Gracilibacteria > CAZPDC01 > CAZPDC01 > CAZPDC01. Next base: position 3,323 of record CAZPDC010000057.1, on the reverse strand, counting down.
TCGTCATAATGTTTTTTAATCTCCGCGAGTTTGGTCTTGGTTAGTTTTTTAATTTGATCATTTTCCAGATAATGTGAACAAAGCTTAAGCACCACGTCCGGCGCCCCCTTGGTTAGAATTTGGAATTTAGAATCTGGAATTTTGAAGCCATCTTTCCATTTTGTACTTTGTACTTTGTACTTTGTACTTTGTACCACCACGCTCATTCTTTTCTTCGCGCTGTCAAAGGAAAATTTTTTTAAAATTTGAAACCTGCTTTGCAAGTCGGAGACGGAATAATTTAATTTTTCCGTCAGAATCAAAAGAGCTCCTTCCGTAGGATCACCGACGATTTCTCCCCGTTGTTTTTTAATCTCTAACTTAGCTTCATTACAGAGAGTATTGACTAAGCATAATTTTTGCAGGTGAGTTTGATGAGCGGGATATTCCACAAATAAATCGCGCGCGTTTTTGAAATAATGTTTTCCCAAAGTAAGCTCGTGTTGTTTCAAATCATAACCCGCTCCGCTAATTTTAAGGAGTGTGCCGTCGGACAAATACACTTGCTCCACCGTCATTTTATTTTCCGTGAGCGTGCCGGTCTTGTCACTGCAAATTACCGTGGTACTGCCTAAAGTTTCCACGGAGGCCAATTGGCGGATAATCGCTTTTTTGCGGGCTATTCTTTGAATGCCAATCGCCAGAGCCACGGTTACCGCGGCAGGCAATCCTTCCGGTACGGCCGCCGTGGCCACACTAACGGCAAAAAGCAAAGAATCGTTCCAGCTTTGATTTCGTAAAAAAATTCCGATTAAAAAGAGTAAAACAGAGAAGATTAACGCCAGCTTGCTCACAAAAAGTCCCATTTTCAGCATTTCTTTTTGAAGCGGACTGGAAATTTTGTGAGTGGTTTGAGTAAGGTGGGCGATTTTACCAAAGCGAGAGAGTAGTCCGGTATAAAGCACTATCGCTTTGGCTACGCCGGAGGTGACATAGGTTCCCATAAAAACACAACGGGAGGAATTGGTGATGGCCCAACGAGAAGTCCCCAAAAGTTCCATATGCTTATGCACGGGCACGGATTCGCCCGTGAGGGCCGATTCATCACAATGTAATTGGTGTGATTCCAAAAGCAACGCGTCGGCAGGGACGCGATCGCCCTCTTCCAAAAGTAAAATATCTCCCGGCACTACCTCTAAAGAAGAAATTTTGAGCGCTTTTTTGTTACGCAGAACGTTGGTGTGCGGGTCAATCATTTTTTGCAATTTTTCCAAAACCCTTTCCGCTTTGAATTCCTGTACAAAACCGATTAAAGCATTGAGAATTACAATGACAGTAATAATAATGCCATCCGTATTCTCTCCCAATAGAAAAGCGATAAGGCCGGCGATTAGCAGTACGCTGATCATCAAGTCCATAAATTGGCGCAAGAGCACTTTCCACCAAGGATTTTCTTTTTTGAGCGCGATGGTATTGAAACCATATTGAACAAGACGGTGAGCGGCTTCCTTGGAAGTCAGCCCGTCAAAAGAGGTTTTCAGTTTTTTCAAGACGGTTTCAAGTGGCAGATTGTACATAGGAAAAAGTGAGTCTATCTCGATATTATAGACTATTAGAGGGGTTGAATGAAAGAGCAAATGGCATAGAGCATAGAGCAAAGAGCAAAGGACAAAAGACGAAGTACAAAGTACGAAAGACGAAAGACGGGATCATACGCTAATTTCTTTGATTAAATAAGTTCCCCTCCTAAAGCCCCCTTGATAAAGGGGGCTCGCCATGCACCGTCTGGTGTCGTGGTAGGGGGATTTATCAGAGAAGCAAAAAACTCAAACCCCCCAGCCCCCCTTATCAGGGGGGTAGGTACGGATGCGTCTTAAATTTTTCGTCAAATGTCACCTGTTAAAGGTTAATTGTTTTTCAAGATCTTGTGATTTTTAAGCGGTTCGTTATTCTGTGGTTAGTTCTAATCTAATTAAATTGAAAAAATCGTTCAGCCTGTTTGGATTAATTACGCTACTATTTTTTCTTGCCGCTTGTCAGCAACAGGGAATTGTTGACGAAAAATTAACCAATCCCACTATTAAAGTTCCCCAAGCGGAGAAATTAGACAGCATTGAAAATAATAATCTGGTTTTTCAGGGCGGAGGCGTGGCAGTGCCTAACCGTTATAGCGCTAATAAACTTTCGCCCGTGTCTGATTGCGCTTTGGAAAAAATCGATTCCGTGACAGATGGGGATACGGTTAAGATTAAAAATCAATGGGTGCGGTTGATTGGAATTGATGCGCCGGAGATTGATTACAAAAAAGGAGTTTACGAATGGTTCGCCTTGGAAGCGAAGACTTTTTTGGAAGATCAATTAGCAGGACAACAGGTTTGCCTAAAAACGGAACAATACGGACAAGACAAAGATAAATACGGGCGGCTGTTGCGTTATCTTTACCTTGCGGATGGTTTGTTTTTGAATCGAGAATTGGTGCGGTTGGGTTATGTGCGGGCTTATCCCAATTTTCCTTTCAGTTACGGCGATGAATTTGAAGCCTTGCAAAAAATCGCTCAAGACGACAAGCTGGGTCTTTGGAATGTGAGTTTACAAGAGAAGGTCCAAGAAAAAGCGGGTGATAATTTGGTGGAAGGAATCAGTGAGGGCGATTACCTTGCCGTGATTCCCGTGACGGCTGCGCTGGAGTTTGTGGGGAAAGTGAAAACCGTGGAACTAACCGTACAGTCCACTTATGACAGCGGGCGCATTATCCTATTGAATTCAGAAAAACTCTATGAGAATTCCGCCAATTTTATGGTAGTGATTCCCGCGGAAGCGCGCTTGAGTTTTAGCCAAGCCAAAATCTATCCGCCCCAATACTACCGTGGCAAAACCATTCGCGTCACTGGTCCGCTGGAACTTTACAAAGGCAAACCGCAGATGAAGGTGACCGGGCCGGGGGAAATAGAAGTAGTGAAATAGCTAGTTAAAAAACAATTAACAATTAACATTTGACAAGTGACAAAAGAATTCAAAACGCAAAGCGTAAAGCGCAAAACCGCGACTCAAAATTTAAAACTTCCCTCTTTCGTCATTCCGTACTTGCTTGCCCGCCTCTGGAGGGATACGAATCCATTTTATCCTTTAAATTAGGTTCTGGATTCTCGATTAGATCGGGAATGACAGAGTATGCTTTTTTGAATTTGTTTGGGATTTGGTGCTCAGAGTTTGGAATTTAGTTAGAAATTAGGAATTAAAATCATTGTTATCTAACATTTTCCTCAATTAAATATGTCTCCAAAGAAACTCTCCGGTCTCCTCTTTCTCCTCCTCGGTCCGTCGGGATCAGGGAAGGGGACGTT
>CAZPDC010000056.1:0-4630 GCA_964585215.1 uncultured Candidatus Peribacteria bacterium | reverse complement strand
AAGAAGGTTAAATAATTTAGCTCAAAACTTTCTCAAAGGAAAAAACGTATGATCCCTAATTCATCTTTTAACTGTCAAACATTAACTGTCAGTTGTTTTCTCCTTCTTCTCTGCTATATTCCACTGCGTGAACCCTTGTGTCTTGGCTTTATAGCCATAACGTAGGGTAAAATACTCACAAAAATTTTCTCTTATTTTTTAACTGACCAGTCGTGAATCCAAAACGTCGTTTTACCTACATTCTCATTTTGACCGTTGTGGCTGGAATCTTGGCTTTGCCTTCCAGCTGGAAAATCAAATTTTTACCCGCTGTCAGTGGCTTAGACTGGCTGGCTCAACAAAAAGTGCGCCTGGGTTTGGACCTACAAGGCGGAACCCAACTAGACTATCGGATTGACCTAAGAGGAGTGGCAGAGAAAGATCAGTCTGCCGTAGTGGAGGGCATCAAGAAAGTGATTGAACGTCGGGTAAATACTGTAGGCGTTTCTGAACCTAATATTTATGAATCCAGGGCCGGAGAAGAAACTCACGTGGTGGTAGAGCTGGCAGGCATCAAAGACATTGATCAAGCCAAGCGAATCGTGGGCAAAGTTATTCAGTTGGAATTTAAAGAAGAAAATACGGAAATGGGAGAAAATGAAAAAGCGTTGATTAAGGAAAAGGCTTACGCTTTTTTGGAAAAAATCAAAAATCAGCCTGATAAGTTTGAGCTGGAAAATAACAAAATCTTTGAGAAAAATCGGATTGAGTACACCAAAAAGGAGGAATTTCGCGATCAGCTTAATGACAAATTTCAAGAGAAACTCTGGAATGCCCCTTTGGGAAAAGTGCTACCCGAAGTAATCGAAGGAGAAGAAGGAATGCTTTATGTCAACAACAAGTTTGAACCTCAAACTGGTTATTTCGTACTTAAGCCTGTCGAAAAAGTTAAAACCTTACGCAAGGATCCTAAAAATACCGAAGATTTTTTGAAAGTGGCGCGCGAAGTTTCGGACACCGAGGCTAAAGAGCAAAAAAATGTGCGCGAAAGCGAAGTACTGACTAACGTAGCAGGACCACTTTTTAGTCTTAATCCGGGAGAGATTACAGATACGCTTGAAACTGATCAGGGTTATTTTATCGGCAAACTCATCAGTAAATTACCCGCGGAAAAAATGGTACGGGCCAGTCATATTTTACTTAAAACCCAAAAACTAAAAGATAAAAAAACAGTTCTGGAGGGAGCGACTGAAACAGAGAAAAAACAAATTGAAACCGAGAATCAGCAGATTGAAGCAGAAAATAAGAACATTGAAGCGGAGAATGATAAAGTTAGGAATCAAGCAACAGAGCTTTTAACCAAAGCTAAGGCCAACCCGACTGAATTCATTAAATTGGTCGAACAGTATTCCGAAGATTCCGCCACTCAAAAAATAGGTGGCGATTTGGGATTTTTTGGCAAAGGTAAAATGTCCGCTCCTGTGGAAGAAGCAGCTTTCAGTCTTAAGGTAGGAGAAATTTCCGAATTGGTACGTACGGATGAAGGCTATCACATCCTTAAAATCACTGACCTTAAAAAAGCGGGAGAAAACATGGGAGACATCGCTCTTTTAAAAATCTGTTGGCAGGGATCACCGCTCTGCAAAAACACTCGTACCAAAATAGAGGCTCAAAAATTAGCGGATGCCACCTTGCTACGATTACGTCAGGAAGAAAAATTAACTTATGAACAGGAGTTTTTCTCTACTACTCCCGATCCTTGGAAACCAGCTAAAACCAACGAAGGCAAAGCATTGACGGGAGAATTTTTCAAACGCGCGGACGTGCAATATTCACCCAGTACCCTGGAGCCCATTGTAACCATTGCTTTTGATGAAGAAGGCGCGAAACTTTTTGAAGAAATTACGGGTCGACTAATCGGCAAACCTTTAGCCATCTTTGTGGGTGGCGATTTGATTTCCGCTCCACGCGTCAATGACAAAATCGCGGGCGGTAATGCCATTATTACAGGCAGTTTCACTCCTCAGGAAGCGGCCAATCTTGCGCGCGACCTAAATACCGGTGCCATTCCCGCTCCTATTACTCTAGCGGGAGAACAAAAGATCGGAGCCACGCTTGGCCAACAGGCCATGTCCGCCAGTGTCAAAGCCGGCTTGGTCGGCCTCCTCATTGTCGCCTTATTTATGATCGTTTTGTATCGTCTACCCGGACTTTTAGCCAATGCCTCTCTTTTGGTTTACGCTATTTTATTACTCGCTCTGGTTAAACTTTTTGGCATTGTCTTAACCTTAGCGGGCGTGGCCGGCGTGATCCTTTCTATTGGTATGGCTGTCGATGCCAATGTGTTGATTTTTGAAAGAATGAAAGAAGAGTTGGGTATGGGTAAAGAATTAGTCATCGCGATCGATACCGGTTTTAAGCGGGCTTGGTCTTCCATCTGGGCTTCCAATATTACCACTTTACTTTCGGCCGTTATTTTGTGGTACTTTGGCTCCAGTATCATCACAGGTTTTGCCGCCATGCTAGGTTTGGGTATTATCGTCAGTCTGTTCACCGCGATTTATGTTACTCGCACCTTTCTACTGATGGCTGTGCATAAAAACTGGGGTAAAAATTTAAAATTCTACAAAATAGGGGTTAAACCGGCTCATTAGAGTTGCACAATCTGGCGCGATATCCAGCAATTTTTAAAAGAATAATATCGTGAATTATGGGGGTTTTTCGTTTTAATTTCACGGCCAACTTTGCTAATGCTTCTTTATTGCGGGAGAAAATGAAGACAGTTTTGACTTCCGCCGGCCTTCCCACAAAACAACAGCGACAACTAGTACACGTGACGGATGAGCTCTTTTCCAACGCGGTTAACTATGGCTCCTCTTCCAAAGAAGATCAAATTGAGATTGAGATTCAGGTTAGTCCGGAAAAAATTGAGATTGCTGTTTCTGACACCGGCAAGATCGGACAACCGTTTGATTCTCAACAACTACAAACACACCTTAATCAATTTAATGGTACTGCTTTAAATCCTTTACAAACCTTCGGTCGCGGCCTTGGCTTGATTGTGAAGCAATGGACTGATAAAGTAAGCGTGGAAAAAAGCAGATTAGGAGGAACCAAGATAACGGTAATAAAATATTTAAGATAACGGGCTTCAAAAGATCGAACTCTAATTATGAATTACGGAAGAAATAAATCACAAATTCAAAGCACCAAATCATAAATAAATTACAATGACCAAAATCTAAAATTTTATAACATAGGTTTTGGATTTTAATAATTTGAATTTTAATATTATTTGGAATTTTTAATTTTGCATTTTAAATTTTAAATTTTTCTCCTATGCCCTTACTTTCACTTACCGTTTCCGATCTCCCCGATCTTACCAACGCCAAACTTTTTACTTTCAACGGTCAGATTGATGAATCCAATCTGGAGGAAGTTAAAACTAAAGTTGACCCGCTCGCGGATGACACCGTAACTCAATTTTTGGTTTTCAATTTCAAAGATCTGGAATATATCAACAGCAAAGGGGTGGGCTACCTAGCCGCTTTATATCTGCATATCTCCAAAATGACCCCGCCCAAAAAAATCTTCATCGTAGAAAGTGGCGAAGAGGTGATGGACATTCTGTCACTCGTTGGCCTCAACAGCATTATTGAACATTTTCCCACTACCGAAGAAGCCCTCGCTAGAATAAAAGGATAGTAGAGAAATCCCCCCAACCCTCCCTCCACAAACTCGGGACAGGCTCTTTATCAAGGGGGTTTTATGAGAGAGTTTTTCACAAAAAAACCTCTTAGGTTTTCCCTGTATTAGTCCCCCTGATAAGGGGGATAAAGGGGGTTTGAGCTAATGTTCTCATGTTCTAGTGTTTTCATGTTTTTATGCCCTCTCATTTCTTCTTTGCCACCTTTTTCTTCTTGGCGGGCTTTTTCTCTACTTTGGCTTCTTCTTTAGCTTTTGCCTTCTCCTCCTTGGCAATTTCTTTTAGGTCTACCGCTTTTTTTTGTTTGGCCATAAATCGTTCCACTCTTCCGGCCGTATCCACGATTGTCTTTTTGCCCGTATAAGCCGGGTGACAATTACTGCAAATTTCCACTTTTAATTCCGCCACCGTAGTACTTAAAATAAACTCTTTATTACAAGTCACACAGCGGACTTTCACGTCTTTATAGTAAGCGGGATGAATCTCTTTTTTCATATATACCTCATTACTATATAAATTCCGTATAATACCCCGAAGCGTAAATTTAATTTTTGTCTAAAGCTTGATAAAAATAGTCAATTTTTCTATTTCAAGAAATCAAAATCAGAAAGGCGAAGGGGTATGAAATTAATCAAAGCCACCCTAATATACTAAATACGGTCTAAAAAGCAAATAACTATGTTCAAATAAAACCAAGCGTCATTCATTAAACCTATTTTAGCTCGACTCTGGTTGCCAGAGTAATGAGAGGCAATTCGCCACCTCGCTTAGTTTGTATTGTAATTAATTCATTGGCAACAATCAAGTTGCCTGTTACACGCGATTCCCGACCTAAAAGTGCGCGCTCGGGTCATACGCTAATTTCTTTGATTAAATAAGTTCCCCTCTTTAAGCCCCCTTGATAAAGGGGGTTCGCCATGCACCGTCTGGTGTCGTGGTAGGGGG
>CAZPDC010000055.1:0-4778 GCA_964585215.1 uncultured Candidatus Peribacteria bacterium | reverse complement strand
CTTTTTATTAACTTCAAAACAAAAAATTCTTTTTTCTAGCTTGCGTGGGAAAATCAAGTAATTAGAATGTTTTCTTGCTGGAGATACTTAATAAACAAACAGTATGATTAAAGTGAGTAATTTAACTAAATATTATGGCCCATTTTTGGCTGTAGATAAAGTTTCTTTTGAAATCAAAAGAGGGGAGATTGTGGGCCTGCTTGGTCCCAATGGCGCCGGGAAAACCACCATTTTAAAAATGCTCACCTGTTTTCTGCCACCTTCCAGTGGTGAGATTCTGATTGATCAACTCAATCCTTTGGAACATTCTTTGGCAATTCGCCGCAAGCTGGGCTACCTGCCGGAAAATAATCCTTTGTATGAAGATATGACCGTGTGGGAATATCTGACCACGTCCGCCCAAATGCATGATCTGCCCTCTCATAAAATCAACTCGGCAGTTAAAAAAACTCTAGAGGAGTGTGGCTTAAAAAATCGAATTCACAGCACTATCGGAGAACTCTCTAAGGGCTTAAAACAGCGCGTCGGACTCGCTCAAGCGCTTTTACACGATCCTCAAATTCTCATTTTGGACGAACCTACTTCCGGTCTGGACCCTAATCAGATTGTAGAGATCCGCACTCTGATTAAAACTCTGGGCAAAGAAAAAACAGTAATTCTTTCCACGCATATCCTGCCTGAAGTGGAAATTTCCTGTAACCGCGTGATTATTTTAAATCAAGGTAAAATTGTCGCTCAAGGTACGCCTACCGAACTGCGCAAACAAACCACAGGACATTCCCAGATTTCTCTCAAAATTGCCGGACCGGTACGCGAGATTACGGAAGCTTTGAAAAAAATGCCTCACGTGGAAAAAGTAGAAAAACAAGAGGCGGAAACTCCCGGTTTGTACACCTACCAAATTGAAACCAGTGCAAATCAAGATTTGCGCAATCAACTCACTCATTTTATCGTAGACCACGGCTGGGAGCTCTATGAGATTTCTCAAAAACAAGCCAGTCTGGAAGATGTGTTCAGTAAACTGACAAAACAGTAGAAGGAAAGTGATGGAGTGATAAAGTTGTGGAGTGATAGAGTAAAAAATTCTAGTTCCTAATAAATATCAATTCTTCACTAAACTTATGCATCACCTTAAAACCATCATCAAAAAAGAACTGCGCGCGTATTTTAATTCACCCATCGCCTACATTTTTATCACGGCTTATTTGATTTTGACGAATTGGCTTTTTTTCCGTTCTTTCTTTCTAATCAGTCAGGCGGAAATGCGTAACTACTTCAGCCTTTTGCCTTTTATTTTCCTGTTCTTTTTGCCCGCGATCACAATGCGCCTATGGGCGGAAGAGAAAAAAACCAATACCTTAGAAATCTTATTAACCTGGCCTGTGCGAGAATGGGAGGTGGTACTGGGAAAGTTCTGCGCCGCTCTGCTGTTTTTAATCATTATCTTAGCTTGTTCTTTCACTGTACCCATTAGCATTGCCCTTTTAGGTCAACCGGATTTGGGAGTAATCCTAGGCAACTATGTAGGCACCCTTTTTCTGGGAGCAAGTTATTTGGCGATTGGACTTTATCTTTCCAGTCTGACCAAAAACCAAATTGTGGCTTTCATTATTGCCGTAGTCGTGTCTTTTTTCTTCTTCATCATCAGTGAGCCGTTTTTTCTACAATCAGTTCCCTCATTCTTGCAACCTCTTTTTCAATTTGTAGGCCTAAGCGGACATTTTGATTCCATCGCGCGGGGAGTTTTGGATAGTCGCGATATCTTTTATTATCTTTCCGTAATTAGCTTCTTTCTATTTCTTAATATCAGGCAAGTCGAAAGCCGAAAGTGGCAATGAAATAGCTGATTAGCTTGTAGCTTCTTAGCTGATTAGAAAAACCTCAAAAATCTTAAACTTCTTCTCCGTAATATTTAATTCATACCGAGAAATTGGTGCTTGGAATTTAACTTACTAGCTTTCTATGGAAAAGAAAAAAATCTATCAATTCAACTCTAACGCTTTAATCGTCATTCTGCTGGGTCTTTTGGTCGTGGTAAATTTTCTGGCCAGTAAGTTTTTTTTACGCTGGGACTTGACCGAAAATAAAACCTACACGGTTTCCAAAACCACTCAAAATCTTCTGGTTAAATTGGACGATTTAATCACGATTAAGGCTTATTTCACTCAAAAATTACCTCCCAATTTATTGCAAACCACTAATTACGTAAAAGATCTTTTAGGTGAATACCAAGCCTATTCTAAGGGCAATCTGAAGGTTGTTTATTTAGATCCCACCGATGATCTTCAGTTGGCTAATGAAGCGCGTAGCCTCGGCATACCTGAAATTCAATTTCAAACTTTTGAAAAAGATAAAGCTTCCGTTCAAAAAGGCTACTTGGGAATCGCGGTACTATTTGAAGATAAATCCGAAATCATTCCCGTGGTCAAAGACCTGGGCAATTTGGAATATGATCTAACCTTAGCCATTACTAAGGTTTCCGGCAAAGAAACTAAAGTCGTAGGTTTTGTGGCGGGAGAGGGAGAAAAATCTTTAACCACAGACTATCAAGCCTTCAATGAGACCTTGCAAAAAATCTATCAAACCAAAGAGGTCAAGTTGGAGAAAGACAAAATTGAGGGAGTCGATACTCTCATCATAGCCGGGCCCACGGAAAAGTTTAGTGATGCCGCTTTATATCTTTTAGATCAGTTTATCTTGGGAGGTGGCAATTTAATTTTTTTGGTGGACGCTTTTCACCTAGAACAAGGTTTACAAGCCAAAATGTTGGAAACTAATCTACCTGTTTTTTTGGAGAACTTTGGAGTAAGGGTCAATCGTGATGTAGTGCTGGACTTACGCGCAAACGAAAATGCTTCTTTTTCTTCTGGTTTCGTGCAGTTTTTTCTCCCCTATCCTTTCTGGCCCAAACTAATCAAGGACGGTTTTTCCGATAACCCCATCGTGGCTAAGCTGGAAAGTTTTATGCTCCCTTGGGCTAGTTCCGTGGAATCAATTCAAAAAGAGGGGGTGACCGCGGAAATACTCGCCACCACGACTGACTATGGCAGTACTCAAACCGAACCTTTCAATTTTGATCCGCAAGCTCGACCAAACTTAAAAAAAGAAGATCTTAAAAAGGTACCCGTGGCAGTCGCGTTAAGGGGTAAATTTACCAGTTATTTTAAAGGAAAAATCAAGCCGCTCGATCTAACTGACGCGCGAGAAGAAAGCGCCAAAGAAGCGCGTTTAATCGTGGTGGGCGATTCGGATTTTCCGGGTCAAAATTTTGGCGCGCAATTTCCTGAAAATCTCAATCTTGCCTTGAATATGGTGGACTACCTCACTCTTGATCAAAACTTAATCAGTATTCGCTCCAAAGGCGTGGTGGATCGACCGATTCTGGGAGTTTCCAAAGCTTCCAAAGGATTGGTGCGCGCGGTTAATCTTGCGCTAGTTCCCCTTCTTGTTGTTTGCTACGGACTTTTCCGCGCCTATCTCCGCCGCAAAAATAAAACACTGCAAATGGAATAATGAAGAATGAAGAAAGCAATTGAATTAAATTCCAATTATCAAGCATCAAACTACAAACAATATCCAAATTCTAATTTCCCAAACTACAAGCAGTTTTGAATTTTAATCATTTGGTCATTATAATTTATTTGTGATTTGGTATTTGGATTTTGGAATTTAACCCTCCGTCACTCCATCACTTTATCACTTTCTATGCGCTTCCGTCATACCCTTTACCTTGCCGTCATTCTAGTAGTACTTGCGACTACCGCTTTGGTTTTAAGTTTTTTCTCTAGTCGCCAAGGACAAACTTTGCTCTTTCTTGATTTTGATTCAGCTACGGCAAGCTCTATCGCCTTACAAAGCCCCACCAACACCATTGAACTAATCAAAGAAAAGGAAAAATGGACCGTGAAGCTCATAGAAGGGAGTTACCCCGCTGATGTTATTTCCGTTGAAAACGCTTTGAGTAATGTAAAACACCTTAAAGCGCAAGAGCTGGTTTCCAAAAACCCCGCCAAACAAGCCATTTTTGAGGTGGAAGAAAAAACAGGGTTGAAGGTGAAAATTAGCGACGCCAAGAATAAAGTACTAGCAGAATTTTATCTCGGTAAAAGCGGTCCGGGCTTTATGGGCAATTACGTGCGCCGTGCCGACTCTAGCGCGGTTTATTTAAACCAAGGTTATGTACGTTCTGCTTTTGAACAAACCCTAGACGAATGGAAAGATAAAACCATTTGGGAAGTGAAAAAAGAGGAGATTCAAGAAGTCACGATTACTCAAACTGATTCAAAGTTAACTCTTTTAAAAGAGAACGATAAATGGCAGGTACAAACAACTAACAGAACTTTAAATTTAAACGAAAAACAAACCGCCGATCTAACGAAAGTGGACATCTTACTAGATAAAATTTCTCATCTGAAAACCGCTTCCTTCCCCGCTCAAAAAGAACTCACGGAGTATGGCTTACAAGCGGGACAAGTAAAAAACTTCATTACTCTCAAAACCGCTTCCCAAACTTTTACCTTAAACATTGGCAAACTGGAAGATTCCAAATATTACGTTCAACGTGCCGATCAATCAACTATCTTTACACTTTCTAGCAGTACTATTGATGATTTCTTTAAAAAGACCGCGTTAGATTTTTTACCCACACCAGATAATTCCAACCAAAACTCCCAATAGATGAATTAGGATTATACGCTTTTTCCTTTGATCAAATAAGTTCCCTTCTTAAAGCCCCCTTGATAAAGGGGGCTCGCCATGCACCGTCTGGTGTCGTGGTA
>CAZPDC010000054.1:2580-4867 GCA_964585215.1 uncultured Candidatus Peribacteria bacterium | reverse complement strand
GCAATTGGAATCTGAAATCCGAACTGGAATATAGAATTTAGAATCTAGAATTTAGAATCTAGCATCTATCATCTAAAATCTATAATCTAACATCTCTTTTCTCCATAACTTTATCACTTCCTCTCCGCTATTTGCCCCTTACTCTTTACTATATGCCCTATGCCATGCGCTCTTGTCATAAAAAAACAGGATTAGACCCAGAGGAAAGAGGTTAGAATTTAGAATATAGAAATTGGAAGTTGAGTGCAATCTGACCCTGTTTTTTTATTTGCCCTATGCTCTTTGCTATTTACTATTTTTGTTTTCTCTATCACTTTATCACTCTATCACTTTATCACTCTTTTTTGCTTCTTTATAAATCGCGTGTGCGTCAGAGGTATCCGTTTTACCATCTTTATTCAGATCGGTCATCGCGACAAATTCACTTTCTGTCATCTGCAGTAAAAAGCCCTGAAAACGCGCGCTGATGTAAAAATTATTCCAGTTCTTCAAAAGCGCGTAATACAAAACCAAGTACGCGTCATCCAAGCCCACGCAATAATCGCCCGTAATATCACCCACCACCGGACCATCACTGCATTTGGCATTACAATCAACATTGCCTTTTTGCGCGGAAATTCCTTTGGTTGTGGCTTTGACTAAGTTGCTGATCTCCAATTCACCCGTTTCCGGATTTTCCCGCACCAAACCTAAAGTGTAAGTTACTCCGGGAAGCAGACCCCCGACCTCCACTTCTTTGCGTCCAAGATCATACTTCGTTAAACGCACAAACACAGTAGTAGTTGGTGAGAAATCCTGATTTTCCGCCTCGCCCGTGTAATAACGCACCTTATAATCCCAATCAATTGGGGCATTCTCGTTGATATTATTAACTAATTCCTGTCCTCCTGTTTCTTGTTCACTTGTTTCTTGCTCTATTGTTTCATTGTTTATTTGTTCTTCTGTTTCATTGTTAATTTGTTCTTCTGTTTCATTGTTAATTTGTTCCTCTGTTCCCGTGTTTTCTTGTTTTATTGTTTCATTGTTCTCTTGTTCCGGTGTTTCGTTGTTCTCTTGTTCTGGTGTTTCAGTGTTCTCTTGTTCACTTGTTTCAGTGTTTATTTGTTCTTCTGTTCCTCCCGCCACACTGCCCGTACCAGTTTCTTCTTCAAATAAACCCACCTTGTTTTCTTCCTTCCATTCTAAAATAATCCGACTTTCAAAGACTTCTTTTACTTTAATCTGCAAAGCAGAGAAGTTTGACACGGTAGAGGAAATGGCTTCTATTTTCACCTGCGCAGTGGCAAACTTGCTCATCCAGGTTTGATCAAAAGTTTCTAAGCGACAAGAGAGCTCCCATTTTCCTTCTTTTCCATCCAAAAATTCTTTCAATTCAGCTACATCACTCACTTTTAAAACATTATTCCCCGGTTCTACCTGCTTATTCACCCGTGCTTCTTTGACCGTTCCTTGTGGGTTTGTAATCTTAAAACCATAAAATAAATCCACTGCGTTGGGGGAAGGATTAAAGACTCGACAGACTCCGTCAATTTTTTCTCCGAGAATATAGCTTGTCTGATCCAAAACCATTTCAATCTTCAGGGGTTCGGTGAAACCAATATCTTCTTCCACTATTGAGGTTTTTAAAAATACCACGCTTAAAAGAGGGGTCATATAAATCACCGCGGTACCCAGCGTTACCACCAACAGGGCCATAACCCTGCGCTTGTAGAAAACGAAATAAGCTTTAATCAATTTAAGCAGATGCATAGCGTTAAATTCTTATCATTATATACTAAATCTCGCCCTAATTCAAAATTGGAACTAGCGCGAGTGTTGACAGAGAGTCTTTTTCCTCTATATTTTCTCTGCTGGTCTTAAGTTGTAGGTTGTGAGTCTTGAGTTTACTTTCCTCACCATAACCTAATACCTAAAACCTAATACCAATTTCACTCCATAATTTTGAATTTTACATTTTGCATTTTTAATTTTTATTATGCCTATCACCAAATCCGCTATTAAAGCTCTACGTCAATCTGCTAAACACCGTGAACGCAATGTAAGTTTTAAACGTAGAATGAAGGAAGCCATTAAAACATTACGCGAATTAATTAGAGACAAAAAAAACGCGGAAGCCCTCAAAAAACTACCTGCTCTCTTTAAATTAATTGATACCAGCGCCAAGAAAAACCTCATTCATAAAAACAACGCCGCTCGTAAAAAATCCCGCCTCACTTTGGCAGTGAATAAAATAATGCAGGTGACCAGCGAAGAAAAGAATGAAAAGGGAAAAAAGAAAGAAGAAAAG
>CAZPDC010000054.1:0-2480 GCA_964585215.1 uncultured Candidatus Peribacteria bacterium | reverse complement strand
AATGCAGGTGACCAGCGAAGAAAAGAATGAAAAGGGAAAAAAGAAAGAAGAAAAGGTTAATTAGTGTGTTAGTAGACTGGTGAACTGGTTAATTGGTAAATTGACTGGTTCAATGGTGCAAATAAATGTCTGAATAAAAATCATTGACTTATAATTATTTTATGATATAGATTAGAACTCTATATAAAATAGGGCAAAAAAGTAGAAAAAGGGGTGATATTAATGAGGTATTTTTGGAAATTTGGATTCTTTGTGATTTGCTTGATCTTTGTAACATCGTTCGTTGCATGCCATCATGAATCATCTAAAAATACAGATGAGGTCATATGGCTCAATCCGGGATTTATCTCGGAGAAAGGTACCTACGAGATGTGTCCTATAAGAACATACTCAAACTTCTCTCCAGAATGGATGGTTATCCAAGTTCTTGATTATGATAACGATAAACCCCATTCAGGGAGAATGATGTTCTTCAAAAGAGATGACAATTTGACTTTCTCTAGAGAGGAATTCCTGAAGAAGTATGTTCACAAAGGTCAGTAATGGTTTAACTGAACTACAATCAGTTCATACAAGAACCCATTCGCCCAAAGCGAATCGTCAAGGGTTCTTTTTTATATCCAAATTTTTATTCCTATTTCGTAAACAAAGCTTAAGGCTTTTTAATTGCAATCAAGAGTCATTAATTTAGAATCTGCATGTAGGATTGGGCCCGTAGCTTTAGCCTTTGTTCCAAATCTACGATTTGATAAACAAAGTGCAACCCTATACCCGAACATTAGTGAGTGGTATGGGGCAGGGGTTATGCGGTCACGCCAAGCAAGACTGGTCGCAGGTTTAAATCATTTTAAAACTCATCACTTTATATAAACCGTTTGGCTGTTAATTAATAACTATTATTTCGGGCCCGTAGCTCAGGGGTTAGAGCGGCCGGCTCATAACCGGTTGGTCGCAGGTTCAAATCCTGCCGGGCCCACCAAAAAATTTTACAAACCCGCCTTACACAACTAGAATGCGAGAAGTCGCTATATTTTAAAATTGGCCGTGGAACCAGTACACATTCCCGTGATGCGCGAGGAAGTGCTTAAATATTTGAATCCTTCAAAAAGGGGGATTTATTTGGATTGCACGCTGGGCGGTGGGGGACACAGCCAAGCCATTTTGGACCAATGCCCCGATTGCAAAGTCATTGGTATTGAACAGGATTGGGAAGCGATTAATACCGCGCAGGATAAATTCAAAAATTATAAAGGCCGTGTCACATTGGTGTTTGATAATTTCGCTAACCTCAAAGATATTTTATACCGTTTTCGAGTCAGCAAAGCGCAGGGAGCCTTGTTTGATCTGGGGATTTCTTCGGATCAATTGGACAATCCCGCCCGTGGTTTTTCTTTTCTTCAAGAAGGCCCACTGGATATGCGGATGAATCAGCGCATCAACAAAACCGCGGCCGAAGTGGTTAATCTCTCTTCCCAGGACAAATTGGAAAAAATCTTTCGCGAATACGGAGAAGAAAGATTTGCCGCGCAAATTGCCCGCGCGGTTGTGCAAGAACGCCAAGATGGACCCATCCAATACACCGGAGAATTTGTGGGGATTGTCAAAAAGGCGTTACCGCCCGATTACCGTTACGGACAAAACCACCATTTCGCCACACAAGTTTTTCAGGCCTTGAGGATTGAAGTGAATAACGAACTGGAAAATTTCCAAAAAGCGTTAAATGAAGTTATTAACTATTTGGACAGCGGCGCGCGAATCGTGGTGATTTCTTTTCATTCCCTGGAAGATCGCATTACTAAAGACTGTTTCAAGACTTGGCAAAAAGGCTGTACCTGTCCACCCGAACTGCCTTTGTGCCGTTGCGGCAAAGAGCCGCTTTTAAAAATTTTGACGCCTAAACCCCTTCTCCCTTCCGCGGAAGAAATTAAAAACAATCCACGCGCCCACAGCGCTAAGATGAGAGTGGGAGAGAGAATATAAAGCTTGTAGCTGGTAGCTGGTAGCTTATTAGCTGATTAGAAAGATTAAAAGAGTGCTATTATTTTATCCAGTTTACTAGGTTATTACCTATTAACCTAGTAAAATAAAAAGGGTCATTCTGACTTACCCGCACTGAGCCTGCCGAATGTACCCAGAATCTGTCGTTTATCATTTTCCGTAAAACAGGAAATTAAAATAATCTCTTTGTATGAAATGATCAGTTTAATATTGAGACAAAGAGTTTTACTGGTAAAATAGGAGCGCCATTTTATTTGTTGTAAATTCAATTACAGCCCCGCACCACAAAGGGTACAGGGCATAGTGTCTTGGGATTCAAACTTCACTCTGTTCGTTTTCATCTCCAATTCAACTATGCGCCCGTCGTTCAATGGATAGGACACAGCCCTGCGAAGGCTGTAATACAGGTTCGATTCCTGCCGGGCGCACCAGAAAGGAAAAGTCAAAGAGTTTTGGTTCGCCTCGCTTCGCTCGGCAACTAA
>CAZPDC010000053.1:0-5425 GCA_964585215.1 uncultured Candidatus Peribacteria bacterium | reverse complement strand
CAGTGAGCTGTTACGCTTTCTTTAAAGGGTGGCTGCTTCTAAGCCAACCTCCTGGCTGTATAAGTAATCTCACCTCCTTTTCCACTTAGGCTTATTTAGGGACCTTAGCTGAAGATCTGGGCTGTTACCCTTTCGACAATGGCGCTTAGCCGTCACTGTCTGACTCCCGTGATAGTTTTTTCCGGAATTTGAAGTTTAGTAGGGTTTGGTACCTCTTTTGAAGCCCTAGCCCTTCCAGAGCTCTACCTCCAGAAAATATGACACGAGGCTAGCCCAAAAGCTATTTCGAGGAGAACCAGCTATCTCCGAGTTCGATTGGAATTTCTCCGCTACCCACAGTTCATCCTATCCTTTTGCAGCAGAAACAGGTACGGCCCTCCTCCACCTTTTACAGTGGACTCAGCCTGACCATGGGTAGATCACTCGGTTTCGGGTCTAGTCCCAACAACTCAACGCCCTATTTGGACTCGCTTTCGCTGCGGCTCCCCCCGTACTGCGGGGTTAACCTTGCTGTTGAGAACTAACTCGCTGGCCCGTTATGCAAAAAGTACGCCGTCACCCCTTGCGGGGCTCCGACATCTCGTAAGCAAATAGTTTCAGGGTCTATTTCACTCCCCTTCCCGGGGTTCTTTTCACCTTTCCCTCGCGGTACTAGTTCACTATCGGTCTTAGGATCTGTTTAGCCTTGGAAGTTGGACCTCCCAGTTTCAGGCCGGCTTTCACGTGTCCGACCCTACTCAGGATACTCCTACCTTACAAATCAACTTTCGCTTACAGGGCTATCACCTTCTGCGGCAGTTCTTTCCAGAACTCTTCAGCTAATTGAAGTGTAAAGATATCGGAGTCCTACAACCCCAACCACTGCTCCGCAGTGGAAATTCCAAATCTCAAATTCCAAATATCAAATAAATCCGAATGACCTAAATCTCAAATCCAAAAAGTTGTTAATTTTGGAAATTTAAATTTTAAATTTATTTGAAAATTGGTTATTGAAAATTGAAAATTCCAATGCGAAGCATTGGCAGGTTTGGGCTGTTCCCTTTTCGCTCGCCACTACTAAGGGAATCTCTTTTGATTTCTTGTCCTTGGTTACTAAGATATTTCAGTTCACCAAGTGTCCGATTTGACTTGCGTCAAAACAACTCCGCATCATCGGAGCTGGGTTTCCCCATTCGGAAATCTCCGGGTCACAGCCTGCTGACGGCTCACCGAAGCTTATCGCAGCCAACCACGTCCTTCATCGGAATCCTAAGCCTAGGCATCCCCTATTTGCTTTTAAAGTAACTTTTTTAGAAATTCCCGTTTAACCAGTAATCCAAAAAGAAAACGGGAATAATAATTAGAAAATAAAAATGCTAGACTCTTTCACCTGGTTTTCAAAGAGCAGATTTAAGAGAAATCACGTACCCCGTACCACGTGGGGTACAGGGTTAATTCTTTGTAACTGCTCAAATCTTCACTCTGTGAAGGTTTTCACAGACAAAGAATTAAAAAAGGGGTGTGTTTTTCACACCCCCCAAGCTTTCTTAGACAAAGCCTAAAACCACAAAGAAAACTTCGGGGGTATGAAAAGACGGAACATTAAATTCACTGGGTTAAAAAACAAACGTTACTTTTTTATTAAAGCAGGCTAATTTTACGCAAGACTTAGGCTAAGTCAAGCTTTTTTTAGTAAAAAATCCACTTTTCATTTTATATCTTTTTACACTCCTATATTCTAGTGTTTTCATGTTTTAATGCTTTAATGTTCTCGTGTTTTTATGTTTTCTTGTTTTTTGTTTCCTTGTCAATTGTTAATTGTTTTATGTTCTGGTGTTTCAGTGTTTTATTCTCTTATTGCTCTTCATGTTCTGTCCCAAGTGTAAAAATGCCGATACGCGCGTACTGGATTCACGGATGGTAGATGAAGGTAAAAGCATCCGACGACGGCGCGAGTGTGAAAAATGCAGTCACCGCTTTACTACTTATGAACGTCCTGATTTTGTCAGTTTTATCGTGGTAAAAAAAGATGGTACCCGCGAACCCTATAATCGCAACAAAGTTGAAGAAGGAATTTGGCGATCCTGCACCAAAAGACCCATCACTCAAGAGCAAATCAACCAACTCTTAAACAACCTAGAAGAGAAATGGTTAACCAACAAAAAGGAAATTTCCTCTAAAAGAATTGGACAGGATATTATGGAAGCTTTGAAAAAAATTGATCAGATTGCCTACATTCGTTTTGCTTCTGTTTACCGCAGTTTTAAAGACGTGGAAGAATTCAAAACTGAATTGGACAAACTACTTTCTGGCCGTTAAAATATATTATCCTGCAATAAAGTTATTTAATAGTAAAGCAGCTGACCTAGTAAAAATAAACTTGACCTTCCCTCTACATCTTACAAGAGAGCCATAGGATGATGATTAAAGTTTTTATACAGTTTATCCAGAGAAAAATATCCTTTCCTAAGCGTCAACCCATTTTCCCAAAAAAACATTGACTACACCTACATATGGGGATAAATTGCCGCACGACCCCCTAGATATAGTGTTTTTGTTAACTTACCAAAACCGCAACCCTCACTATCATCTAAAATCTATAATCTAATATCTTTCTCTATATGGCTCCCTTGAAATATCTTCGCAAACGGGATGGTCGCATTGTTAGTTTTGATGAAAACAAAGTTACGGAAGCAGTTTGGAAAGCGGTACAAGCCACAGGCGAAGGAGAAAAGAAGATCGCGGAAAAAGTTTCTCGTCACATCGTTACGGTCTTGGAGGTGCTCTATCGAGACAATCTCATCCCCACGGTAGAAGACATTCAAGACTTAGTGGAACGCATTTTAATTGAAGATGGTTATACCAAAACTGCTAAATCCTACATTCTTTACCGTGATCAGCATGCCCGCATGCGCACCGCGGGGAATATTCAGATGGAGGTTAAAAAAACCATGGAAGATTATCTCTATCAAAGCGACTGGAGGGTGAACGCGAATGCCAACTTCGGTTATTCCATCGGAGGACTCATCATCAACATCGCGGGTAAATTCACCGCCAATTATTGGCTTTCCAACGTCTATCCTCCCCAGATTGGCGAAGCTCACCGCAGTGGCGACTTTTACTTACACGATTTAGACATGTTTAGTGGTTACTGCGCTGGATGGTCGTTACGTCAACTTTTAGAAGAAGGTTTTAATGGTATTCCTAAAAAAATCGAAAGTCGCCCTCCCAAACATTTAGAATCAGCGCTTTGGCAAATGATTAACTTCCTCGGCACTTTACAAAATGAATGGGCAGGCGCTCAAGCATTTTCTTCGTTTGACACCTATCTGGCTCCCTTCGTGCGCAAAGCCATCCAAGAAGAAACCACCAAACTAGAAGAGGCTCTTTCGGCTCTAGAAGGACAAGCGAGAACAGATTTTATTCAAACAAAGGTTTACAAAAGAGTGCATCAAGCTATCCAGGCTTTTGTGTTTAATATGAATACTCCCACTCGTTGGGGGATGCAGACACCTTTCACTAACATTACTTTGGACTGGGTTTGTCCGGAAGATATGCGTAATAAAAAAGCGATTGTGGGAGGACAACCCCAGGACTATACCTACGGCGAACTCCAAAAAGAGATGGATGTTATCAATAAGGCCTTTCTGGAAGTAATGTTAAGCGGAGACGCCAAGGGTCGCGTGTTTACTTTTCCAATTCCCACTTACAACATCACGCGTGATTTTGACTGGGATCATCCCAACACCCAGTTACTCTTTGAGATGACCGCAAAATACGGTGTCCCCTACTTCCAAAATTTTATTAACAGTCCGCTCAAACCAAGTGATGTACGGAGTATGTGTTGTCGGTTACAGATGGATTTGCGCGAACTGCGCTCTCGCGGAGGAGGCCTTTTTGGTAGCGCGGAAATGACTGGTAGTATTGGAGTGGTTACGATTAATATGCCTCGGATTGGCTATCTAAACATGGGTAATGAAGAAGGTTATTTTCAACAGCTTAAAAAAATCATGGATTTAGCTAAAGAGTCTCTGGAGATTAAAAGGAGAATTGTGCAGGAGCAAATTGATCGAGGACTTCTCCCTGCCACTAAAAGATTTTTGGGCAGTTTAAATAATCACTTCTCCACAATTGGCTTGAACGGTTTAAACGAAAGCGCTTTGAACTTTATGGGTAAAAATCTCGGTACCCCAGAGGGACAGGCTTTCGCGGAAAAAGTACTCAATTTTATGCGCAAAACTATTCAGGGTTATCAGGCCGAAACTGGACATCTTTATAACCTAGAAGCCACGCCGGCGGAAGCCGCCAGTTATAAATTGGCTAAAGAAGACGCGGCTAGATTTCCTGGCATTATTCACGCCGGCACCGCGGAAAGTCCTTATTACACTAATTCCTCGCAATTACCGGTGAATTTTACCCAAGACGCTTTTGAAGCGTTGGATTTACAAAACAACCTGCAAACTAAATACACCGGAGGCACTGTTTTACACGTCTATCTAGGGGAGAAGGTGAGTAGCCCGGAAGTCTGTAAAAAATTAGTCAAACGGATTGCCTACAATTACCGTTTGCCTTATTTCTCCATCACTCCCACTTTTAGCACCTGCCCCAAACACGGCTACTTAGAAGGAGAACATGCCTATTGCCCCAAGTGTGATGAGGAAATTGGTTATAAATCTCAACTAATTTCCGTCACCTCTCCTGTCACGGTCGATTAATTCAAATCTTTTCTGTTTTTATTCTTTACCTTTCGTTTTTTATTTTTTATTTCTTAGTCTTTTTTATTTTTTATATTTTATATTTAACTTTTTCTTCTATGTCTACCGTCGTCGCCAATGCACCCTCATTCACTTCCACTGCTGATCAGACCTTCATTCCTATGGATATAGAAAGAAAACGCACCAAATGCGAGGTTTGGACAAGAGTAATCGGCTATTACCGTCCTGTTCAAGAATTTAATATCGGTAAAAAACAAGAAGTCAAAGAACGGGTTTATTACAAAGAAGCTGTTACTTTGAATAGTTCTCGCGCCCAGCAAACTTCTTAAATATGTACTATTTTTGTTTCACCCTGCCTACCTGCATTCGCTGTCCCGCTGTTAAGGAGTTTTTACTCGCACATTCTGAAATCAAAGGTGAACTAATTGACGCTTCACAGCCAACGGGCCTACTGCTGGCTCAACAATATCAAGTTACCAGCGCTCCTACCGTGATTATCTTTGAAGATCAACCGACTACCAATCAAACCCCACTTGAACTCGGTCGCTTTTTTGAAAAATACGAACTGGAGGAATTCTGGAAGAAGGTTGGAGGTTAGAAGTTGGAATGTAGAATATAGAAGAAATAACGCAAAATTCAAAACGCAAAGCGCAAAACTACAATTCAAAATTCAAAACTTGGGGCAGTAGATTTTTAGTTTGAAAAAAGAATCAGACATAGAAAGCAGTGGC
>CAZPDC010000052.1:0-5438 GCA_964585215.1 uncultured Candidatus Peribacteria bacterium | reverse complement strand
AAAACTTTTCTTTCTTGATCCAATTTACAAAACAGGGCTTAATTACAAAAAAATGCATTAATTACGAAAATGGGGTTTGATTAAGAATTCATCAGGCTGAAAATGGGATGATAAAAGGTCTGACCCTATTAAGAGCTAAGCTAAACCATCTTGTTGATAAAAACTCTTTGTTGCTACTATATTACCTAATATAGTAGCAACAAAGAAAAACCAATAAATTCAAAAATTATTTTTTCCAAACAACATGAGCTCCAGAAAAGAGACAGAACAAAGTAGGATTAAAATGAGAACACTCTTACTGCAAAACCGCGCTTAAATTTTGCTTACCCGCCTGAATTTTGCGAGTAAATCTTTGGCGGGTTAATTTTTTCTTTAACCTACTCTACCTTAATACCGCGCCTAAATCTTGAACGGTCTTCTGTCTTATTTTTTCTTGAATTTTATTTATTTCTTCGTTGGTCAAAGTTCTTTCCGGCGAACGATAAACGATTCTAAAGGTATAACTTTTTTTACCTTGGCCGAATTTGTTTTCGTCTTCATATTCATCAATCAGTCTGACTTCTTCAATTAAATTCTCCGCAAAATCACGCACGATTTCATAATAATTATTCAGATTCAGATTTTTATCTATGATAAAAGAAATGTCTCTCGAGGTTTCAGGATATTTGCTGACTTCTTTATATTTACTGTTGATATCTTTAAATTGACCAGTAATTCTTGTATCCTCCGACCAAAATATTCTTATATCGTTAATTCCCATTTTTATCATAGCAAGACGCTCCACTCCAAAAGAAAATGCCCATCCATTATAAATTTCAGGATCTATTCCGAAATTTTTTAAACATTGAGCATGCACAAGTCCGGCTCCCGTAACCTCCATCCACTGATCATTAAATTTAATTTCCAATTGTATAGAAGGATCTGTGAACGGAAAAGAATCAACTAAAAATCTGTATTCAGTGTCTGGGCCAAAAATAGCTTTTATAGAATCTGCTTGAACTTCTTCTAGGTCTTTTACTGTAATAATATTTAGGTCTTTTCTGCAAATATACAAAAAATCTATTTGATGAAAAGCTGGAAAATGCTTCCTGTCAATCTCGTCTTTTCTAAAAACGATTCCTGAAGACAAGGCCTCAATCTGTCCTTCTGTTTCTAATCTTTTTAAAACTTCGGAATCCCTCAAATAATAAGGCCACATCACCGTCATCTGCGTTCTTAAAATATCTTTTTCGGTAATATAATAAGTGTCTGTTTCTCTTCTGCTGGGATGATCCTTCGGAGTATTTAAAAGATCAAAGTCGTCCTGCACTGAAACTATTCGTGGAATCTCAACCAAATCAAAATCAGCAAATCTGGGCAGTTTAATAATCTGGTCAAATAAAATTTTAACCGGAGAGTTCTCCTTTTTCGTCAGATCAGGCAGGGCCAATAATCTTTTTATTCTTTCCGCTTTAATGTCTGTTCTTTGATTTAAGTCTTCAATCAAAACTTTTTCATCCTCGTCTTTGATGATTATTTTTCTGTTCATATTGCTTGTTTTATCAAAGTATAATTTAAGGGTTTATACCTTCCGCATCTTAGCTAAAACTACTGAAAAAGGAAGGGCTTACTACACACTATGGGAAAACGGCAAATAAGCGTCTTGTCGTTTGTAGCGTAGGGCTAGATATTGCCGAAGGCGATAATCGGCGCGCCGGGAAAAGCGACCGAGTAATCGGAATGACCCAAAATTACACCATCATTCAGAGCTAAAACCGTTTCTTCCAATCGCCCGAAAGCATTGTAAATCTTTGCCAAGGGCTGACCTTTTTTGACGAAAAAACCCGGCTTGGCCAAAAAACGAACAATCCCGCTCGTGGAACTCATTTGTTGGGAATATTTTAAAATTTTATCCCGCAAAATTTCCGGCACGGGATAGCCGAAGGTCGTGGTAAAAGGTTTGATCATCCCCAGTTCGGACAACAAGTTTAAAATTGACTTTACGCCGCACTCCACGCTTCTTTCGTTAATCACATAAGATTCGCCCAGTTCCAAGGTAAGCGCGGGAATGCCTCGCAAAAGCAGATTGTAAGAAAACGTGTCTTCCAGTTCATCCGTATCTAAAATAGAAATCAGGCTGGTCATCCGGCTAAACTGTTTGGTTTTTTCGTAGGCAGGAATACTTTCCAATGATTTGCTATAATCCACCAAAGCGTACGGAATTGAGCTAATCCAGTCGTTGTGTAAGTCCAACACCAAGTTCGGCTTGCTTTCCAAGACTGTGCTGAAAATTTTGTCCGCCATCCGTTCCGCCAAAGAACCATTTTTATCTCCCGGGAAAGAGCGGTTAAGGTCCTCCTCGCTCACCGTGATATAGCGCGAAGAGTTTTCAAAACCAATCGGATTCATCAGAGGAAAAGCGTAAAGCGAACCTTTCAAAAGTAATTTTTTAATCAAGCGAAAAACTTCCTGCACCACCACCATACCGCCCACCTCATCCCCGTGCCCACAGGCAAACCACCGGGCCAGCTTGCACACTTTCGGCCGACATAAAAGGCAAACGTCGGCGCGACAAATCGGAAGAGGTCAGCGTCTTCAAGAAAGCATAACGAATCCGCACTCCGGCAACGGTTCTTTTAAGTTCCTTGTTTTTGGCATTCATAAGTCAAAATTCAATCAATCAGTCTATATAATGCAATATTTTCTACAACTTTGCAAGAAAAAGTTGAAGACATAAAAACATAAAAACTTTGTAAAGCCCCCTTGATAAAGGGGGTTGGGGGGATTTATACAAACAGACGAAGTGCATTTCTAAAAACTCAAACCCCCTCTTTCCCCCTTATCAGGGGGACTGGCGCAATAAACAAACAATTGAAATTCCACCCGCACAAATGCTAGAATTAAAAGAAGCTTAAAAAAAAATATGCAAACCTCCGACATTTCCAATTTCATCAAGAAGCACACCGTCATTAAAAACAAAGTGATTTTGCTGGTTTTTCTGTTTATCATTTTTTATAAGCTGGCTTTTTCTTTATATGCCTTTTCTCTTTTGCGTTTTATCAAAGGCACCATCGGGCCAGAATTTTTTATCATCGGCATCTTTTTCGCCTTTTCCAATGCCATCGCCATCCTAATAGACATCCCGCTAGGTATTATGCAGAAATATTACCGACCGCGCCTTTTCGCTTTTGCGGCCGTGTTGATGCTTTTTGTAAGCGATCTGATTTTTCTGGCCGCCAATGTCACCCCCGCTTTAGCCTTTCTGGCAATTTTGCTTTATCAATTGAGTATTGAAATTTTCTTTGTCACGATAACCACTTATATATTACGACTCTCTTCCAAAGAAGACGGCGCGCAAAATTTCGCCCAACAAGATATGGCGGACAATGTGGGAGATATCTTAGCGGCCGGACTAGGCGGCATTCTCTTTGTTTTGGACCGCTTACTAGACGCCCACAACCTTTTCGTAGGATTCATCCTGCTTTTGATTATCGCGGCTTTATTTTTCTTCGTCTATTTCTTTTTGGGTAGCGACTACCACACGGCGCTGGAAGCTTATCTCAAAAAATTAAAATTGGGGCGCAAGTTGGTGCAAGAAGTTGAAGATGCCACCATACAAGTAGTGCGCGATCCTAAAACTGTGTCCGCGGAAATTAAAACCGAAAAGGGCAAACTGACCTTCACGGAGATCAAAACTTCTTTTTTACAAACCTTTTCCAATCTCTTCGCGATTATTACCAACAAACTACATTCTCCCCTCCTTTTATGGGGTAGCATGATGATGATTGTCACCTGTTTTTGGATGGAATCCATTACCTTTTTCGAACCAATCTTCTTAAAAGATATTTATAAAGAAGGTTCCGGCTGGGTGATTGAAAGTGTTTCTCGCTACCTTTTTGAAAGCGCGATGCTAATCACCGCCCTTATCATCCCCACTTTTCTTTTGGAATTGCCTATGGGTAAACTTTCGGATAAATGGGGCAAGGAAAAAATGGTACTGACCGGCACTATCATCGCCAGTATTTTCTTTTTAGTTTTAAGTTCCTTTCAAACCGCTCTACTCTTCTTCGCCATCTTTTTAGCCATCAATATTGGTTATGTAATGATATATCCTTCTTTAATCGGCATCTTAGGAGAAAAATATCAAGAAGCGGTGCGCTTCAAAAAATCCTCTTCTAGATCAACAAAAAATGACGATGACTTGGAAGGTGAAAGCGCAGGCGTCATCGCGATTGTGTACAATCTGGGTCAGATTATCGCGGGTATCGTGGGCGGACTGCTTTTGCAAAATCTTGGTTTTAATCTGATCTTCGCCCTTTACGGCATCCTGCTTTTATCTCTCGGCGCCTTTTCCTTTTTCTTTTTGCAAAATCAAAGCAAACTCGCCGTGGTAAAAACAGCGAAAAAATAGAAAATTAAAACAACGAAAGAAAATAGACACCCCGTCTTACATAGAAGCGTAGTTTTCTAGGAGCTGATTGAGCGCGGCAAGTTCTTGGACACGTTTTTGGTAATCCTTTTGCCAGGCTTTAAATTTAATTTCTGCTTCAGAAAGAAGTTGTGCTAAGGCGGCCCGCATTTTGGGAGAAATCATACCACTAGGACGGAAAAAGCCTTCCGCTTCCAATCGGCGTTTATTAAGTACAGTTTTTTCGAACACTCCACCCTGAAATTTTTCCAATAGTCTCAAGGAGGGTAAATTGGCCTTATGAAAAGTCCAGCCGTATTTGGGAAAGGGATGATAGAGTTTAATTAGAAGATCAAAAAAACGCGGCTCAATACCGGGTCGGAAAGAAAAAGAAGCGCCTTTGCCACCAGCCAACGCGACATCAGCTTTTGATAGATTTTTAAGGTCCCGGACAAGTTCCGTCATAATTCTGAAAATTGGCGGAGGGAGTGAGATTTGA
The DNA here is from genome assembly GCA_964585215.1 of uncultured Candidatus Peribacteria bacterium. GTDB lineage: Bacteria > Patescibacteriota > Gracilibacteria > CAZPDC01 > CAZPDC01 > CAZPDC01. The sequence continues at coordinate 552 of CAZPDC010000052.1, read as the reverse complement.
ACTCACGGTCCCGATGAATCGGGACAACAGTTTTCAAGACTGTCGCATTCAACCGCTCTGCCATCCCTCCAAATTATGGTTAAATTATATCATTCTGTAACAGTTTTTCCCGCTTCATTTCATTTCGCGGGACTAGCCGCTATCCGACTCTCCTTCACAAGTTCAGGATCGTCGCATAGCTGACTGAGCAAGACTGTCGCATTCAACCGCTTCCTCCTTCGTCCTACCTCGGTAGGACTTCGAAGGACTAATTCCGACTATAAAATTCCCTGTGTTTACACTTGAGAATTTTAGCCGTCATTGAGCTGCCATCCCTCCAAAAAACAATTGGTTATTAGTTACCAGTTGTGAGTAACGCACTCATCGGTAACTGCGAGAAATAGCTTAAACTAGAAAGGTAGAATTAACAAACAACAAGTAGGAGATTCTTCGGTCGTGAAATTTATACTGAGGATCATACGTAAATAACTTTGAATAAATAAGCTTCATTCCTAAAGCCCCCTTGATAAAGGGGCACCAAAAAAAGCTCCCCCTTGATAAAGGGGCACCAAG
>CAZPDC010000051.1:0-5473 GCA_964585215.1 uncultured Candidatus Peribacteria bacterium | reverse complement strand
AAGTAAGAGTTTTAAATTTGGGGGTGCTCATTTTACGTACAACTTCATTGACGGGGTTTATTTAGACAATGAAGCAAATAATACAAAATTATTTAATCGTGATACTTACGAAGTCAAAACAGATGAAACAAAGCTTCCTACCAACACCACCTTAGTGGAATACAATAAGGGCAAGCTCTGTTTCCAAAATGTCACAGAAGAACAACAAAAAAAATTAACGGACAACCTAGAGCTAAGGAGCATTATTAATTACAACGATTTTATTAATCGGGTTTTTATAGTCATGGAAAAACAAACACGCAAAGAGAAAATTAAAGAGGGGGACAAACTTCTCATTCTTCAGAACTACTGTTTTTATCCTAATGGATTTTTTGACTTCAATAAAGTTGCATATCAGACAAGGTTGCTAGCGTCAAAAACGCAAATCCAACAAGAGCTGACAGCGCTGAACATTAAAGACAGGAACTTAAATCAAGACGAAAAGCTTGCAAAAGAGGCTTATGAAAAATATTTACAATACACTGAACAATTTTTAATTACTTATAACCAGCTCACTGCGAACCTTAACCTCGAACGCTTTAGTAAAGAAATGGTAATGCAAAATTATCCCCTGCTTTTTGACGACCGCCTAAGTGAACAAAGCTGTTTTAATGGTTTGACGATAGTGTTTTCGTCCGCTATTGAACAAAATGATCAAAAAACCATTGAAGAGATTATAGAAAAAATCGCCACCCAATCTTGGGCGGATAAATTCGCCCGTTCCATAGAACCTTTTGTCTTTACTCTCTCGCGCAGTCTTGAAGCAAATGCAAAACAAGGAGACAGACACTCCCCCGCTGCCACAGTCAAAGAAAAATGGCTCTATATTTACAGAAAAATTAAAGACGACGCCCAGGAAAAAGATTACTAAAAATCAAGATTCCTTATTATTTCTGCGCTTTCTTTTTTTGTCATTCCCGACCCGATCGGGAATCTATTCTACTTATCTAAAGATAGATCTTCGGGTCAAGCCCGAAGATGACAGAGGGGAGATAGTGTCATTCTGGCTTGTCCAGAATCTGTGTTAAAATAACCCCGCTTTCTAACTCAACCTATGGAATTTATCATTTTGGGTTTTGTGGTCTTAGTCGGTTTTGGAGTGTTGTTCTATTTTCTGCATCACCAATTTGCCCAGCTGAACCAGTTAAAAGAGGAGGACAAGAGCTTCTTGATGTTACAAAACCAATTGCAGGAAATTAACCGCACCATGAACCTAGGACTTTCTGAATCGCATAAAACCATCCAGGGACAATTTTTTCAAAGCACCAAAATTATTAAAGACATTACTGAAAGGCTCACTAAGCTGGATGATACTAATAAGCAAGTGGTGGGTTTCGCCGAACAACTCCAAAGCCTGGAAAATATCCTCAAAAATCCTAAGCAAAGAGGAATCTTGGGAGAATACTTTTTGGAAACTTGCCTAAAAAATGTTTTTCAGCCCAACCAATATCAAATGCAGTACAAGTTTAAAAATGGCGACTTAGTAGACGCGGTCATCTTCCTAAAAGACAAGCTTATCCCCATTGATTCCAAATTCTCCTTGGAAAATTACAATAAAATTGTGGAAGAAAAGGATCCTGTCCAACGTCTGCAATTAGAAAAAGATTTTAAACATGATCTGAAAAATCGCATTGATGAAACCGCCAAATACATTCGACCCGAGGAAAATACAATGGAGTTTGCTTTTATGTTTATTCCCGCGGAGGGAATTTATTATGATCTACTCATCAATCAGGTCGGCACGATTAAAATCAACACGCGCGATTTGATTGAATACGCTTTCAAAGAAAAACATGTAGTAATCGTTTCCCCTACCTCGTTTTTTGCCTACTTACAAACTGTATTGCAGGGCTTACGCGCCATGCAAATCGAGGAGTCTAGCAAGGAAATTCAGGCAAGAGTCGGCTTACTCCAAAAACACCTTCTGGCTTACAACGAATACTTGCAAAAGTTAGGTACGCATTTAGGCACTACGGTTAACACTTACAATACCGCCTATAAAGAGTTTAAGAAAATTGACAAGGATGTGGTTAAAATCAGTGGTCAAGACAGCGAAATAGAACCGCTAGAGCTGGTGAAACCAGAAGAGTAAATAGGCTAAACTCCAATTGTCAATTTTACAATTTTCAATGAATTTTCAATTTAAAAATTGATCATTGATAATTGTTTGAAAATTGGTTTTTGATAATTGAAAATTTATTTTCTTATTTCCTTCCACTGCTTTTCAAGCGTGTTGAGTTCTTTTTGTACGTTTTTTAACCTGGCGCGGTGTTCGGATACCACCTTTTTAGGCGCCTTTTTCAAAAACTCCTTGCTCTTAAGTTTTTTATTTAAACTGGCAAGATAGGTCTTCTTTTTTTCTAGTTCTTGGTTGAGCCGGATTTGCTCTTTAGCGCGATCTAGCCCCTTTAAAAGCAACAAAATCTGAATCTCCCCCAAGGAAGCCACCGCGCTCTGCTCTAATTCAGGACCCTGTTCTTTGATCTTAAGGCTGGAGAGTTTGGCTAGGTTCAAAAACAACTCTCTGTTTTTTTCTAAAACACCCGTAGTCTTGCCGCCATAAAGCACTAATTTCACTTTTTGCGTTGGGCCTACTCCTTTCTCGGCTTTTAGATTTCTGACCAAATGGATTATTTCAAAAACCAGTTTGGTTTCCATGGTAATCGCTTCGTCTTTTAGTTCTTTCGCTACGCGTGGCCAACTAGAAACAATCAAAAGTTTGGGCTGTTTAAAGTAAGACCAAATCTCTTCCGTGACAAAAGGAATATAAGGGTGTAGTAATTTTAATAATATTAAAATGACATATTGCAGTACGCGATTCGTATTTTTATCTGTAGAAAATTTATTAGCTTCAATATACCGATCGCAAAACTCTTTCCAGACAAAATCATATAATTTCAGACCACCTTCACTGAAACGACTCCCTTGCAGAGCAGAGGTTACCTCTTCAATCAATTGATTCAAATCCGTTAAAATCCAACGACTGGTCGGATCTAGTTTCTTAAAATTATTTTTTAGAAAATCTTCTAGGCGAGAGAGTTCTTCCACGGCTGAGGTTTTTAAACGAATGTAGCGGCTAGCATTCCAAAGCTTGTTCACAAAATTACGATAACCTTCTAATTTGGAAATAGCGTAATTCAAATCATTCCCCGCCGTATTGCCTAAAACCAGGCTTAAACGCAAGGCATCCGTGCCATATTTTTCAATCATCTCTATGGGATCAATCCCGTTGTCTAAGCTTTTACTCATCTTGCGTCCTTGTTCATCCCGCACCATGCCATGTAGATACACGGTCTTAAACGGCACGGTCTTCATAAAATGCATTCCCAACATCACCATACGCGCCACCCAAAAGAAAATAATGTCATACCCAGTTTCCATCACGGCGTTGGGGTAATATTTAGCCAGGTCGTCGGTTTTAAGTGGCCAGCCTAGAGTAGAAAAGGGCCAGAGCGCGGAGGAAAACCAAGTATCCAAAACGTCTTTGTCTTGCACTAGCGCCGCCTTTTTGCATTTCGCCTTAACACATTTACGCGGAGCTTCTTCGGCCACATACATCTCTCCGCATTTCTCGCAATACCAAGCAGGAATAGGATGCCCCCACCAAAGTTGTCTGGAGATACACCAGTCACGGATATTTTCCATCCAATGACGGTAAATTTTTTCAAAACGCTCTGGAGTAAACTCTAATTCTTTTTTATTCACTGCTTTTAAGGCTAGTTCCGCCAAGGGTTGTGTTTTAACAAACCACTGCTTGCTGACCAAGGGTTCAATCACAGTCTGACAACGGTAACAAGTGCCCACTTTATATTCATACGGTTCCGCTTTTTCGAGGTTTCCAATTTGATCAAGGTGTTCCAGAATCATCCGACGTGCCTGTAACACGGGCATTCCTCGATACTTACCCGCTTCTTTAGTCATTTTACCGTCTTTGCCAATAACCTGAATCATTTCTAATTTGTGCTCTAATCCCAAAGCATAGTCAGTCGGATCGTGCGCGGGTGTTACTTTTACCGCGCCCGTACCAAACTCAGGATCCACCTTACGATCGGTAATCAAAGGAATTTCACGGTTGGTAATCGGCAAAATTAAAAGTTTGCCGTGCACTTCTCGGTAGCGCTTATCGTCTGGATGAACCACCACGGCCGTATCGCCCAACATGGTTTCCGGACGGGTTGTCGCCACCACCACCGATTTATCCGCGGCTTTAATAAAATAACGGATATACCAAAGCTTGCCTTTAGCCTTGCGGTATTCCACTTCATCATCCGAAATCACGGATTTGCAGTGAGAACACCAGTTCACCAGATAATCACCTTTGTAAATTAAATCCTTTTTGTACAGTTCCACAAAAGCATGCCGTACCGCCCGCGATAAACCTTCATCCAAAGTAAAACGTTCGCGCGACCAGTCGCAACTTGCGCCCATTCGGCGGATTTGCTCCACAATGATTCCCCCATACTTTTTCTTCCACTCCCAAGCTTGTTTGATAAATTCTTCCCGGCCCAAGGCTTCTTTCGTCTTACCCTGTTCGGTCAGTTTTCTTTCTACTACATACTGTGTCGCGATGCCCGCGTGATCCGTACCGGGCACCCACAGTGTTTCTTCACCCAGCATACGGTGAAAACGAATCATAATATCTCCAAAGGTCAATGCACTGGCATGACCAATATGTAAATTGCTTGTGATATTAGGAGGTGGCATGGAAATCACAAAACGCTTGCCACTCCGTGAGGTTTTGGGTTGAAAATAACCCCCCTCTTCCCACATCCGGTAAAGTTTCTGTTCCACCAGTTTTGCTTCATACGCCTTAGGTGCTTTCAAGCTTTTTTTTGTGGTTACCTTTTCCGATTTAGTGGTTTCAATAACGGGTTTGGCGGCTGCTTTTTTAACCTGCTTAACCGGTTTAACTTGTTTAAGCACCGCTTTTCCCACTAATTTCTTGGTGGTTTTTTTAACTACAACTTTCTTTATTATTTTCTCTTTACTCTTTGTTGTTTGCCCTTTGCTATGTGCTATTTGCCTTTTGCTTTTTACTATTTTCTTCTGTTCTCCCCTTTGTACTTTTTCTTTCTCATTTCTTTGTTTCTTTTTTTGTACTTTGTACTTCCCGCCTGCAACGCCATGCTTGTGTTGGCGAGCAAGCGTACTTTGTACTTTTTTTGAACCAGCTTTATTCATACCAAAGAATTTATTAAAAAAACCGACCGCCATAAAAGTAAATTTAAGGCGCCCGCAGTTTAAGGGAAAGCTAACTTTTGTCAAACACAAAAGCCACTTTATGGCCTAAACAAGGCAAAATCACAACACAATGTTGTGATTAAATTTTTTTGTCCCCCCTAATAAGCTAATAACTACAAGCTACGAACTAATATGGAACCGCCTTCGGGAATCGAACCCGAGACCTCATCCTTACCAAGGATGTGCCCCGCCT
>CAZPDC010000050.1:0-5476 GCA_964585215.1 uncultured Candidatus Peribacteria bacterium | reverse complement strand
AAGGGGGCTTTAGGAATGAAGCTTATTTATTCAAAGTTATTTACGTATGATCCGTCTTTTGCTATAATGATAAGAATTAAAAATTTATATGTCACTTCAAACCCAAAAACAGATTCTGCAGGACCGAAAGGAAAAAAATGTTAAGATTAACGATGTTATTCGTAAAATTAAAAATTTATCTGTCAAACTAGAGAAAATTGAAAATGAAATTGAACTCAAAACAGTGATTCTTTAGTTTTTTATAATTTGTTATGCCAGAAACTATCAAAGAAAAAAGTAATCCGGAAGTCAAAAAGGAGTTTCAGGAAATTGAGAAGCAGATTGATATTTTAGACCGTCAATTTAATGAGAAAACCTATCAGGCAACACAAGCATTAAACAAAGCAGAGGAATATTATCTGAAACTTAAGGAAGATTTAACCGAACAACAAAAAGGAGAGTTTGAACAAGACTTAAATATGATTAAGCAATTAATTAATGATCTACGTGAAGGGGAGGATTTTGACATAGACAATGATCCTCGCATAGAAAGAGAAAAAGTCGCCTTAAGAGAGCAAGAAGTGAAAAGCTGGCTTGATCTTTTTGGGGTGCAGGGACTTGAGTTGGGTGAACCAAAAATGAAAGTGAGATGTCCCTGTGAGCAGTATGGTCTTTATTTAAACGGAAAGCATTTAGGTGATCTTGAAGGAGCACCATTTGGTAAAATGAGCAAAGGGGAATTTATCAATAAGGTTGCTTCTATTCTTAATGAAAACAATATTCATTACGAGGCTATTCCAGAAATGCAGGATTTTTCCATTGAATATGGTGAAGGAGCGAAAGAGGTTATGGACAAGTATGAAGTTAGTTTAAAAGGTAATATGTTTTACACCCCTCTTGATCGAGAAAATCCCCCGATAGAAATAGAGAGTAAAACCAAAAGCATTTCTTTTTATAAGATTAACAATGAAAAAGTAAAGATTGTAACAGAAGATAAGGATGGCAAAGTTTCTAACTATACACTAGTGCAAGGAAAATTGATTGAAATATAAGAATGAGAAAGTTCGAATAAGAGAACATTAATATTCTACGGAGTTGTGTTTTTGTAGAGAAAAAATTAATTCTTGATTATGGGTATTCAGCAATGTTGTCCGTGGTGACGACTTTTAGACTCTGATTGTTAAGTAAATAGGTTTGATTAAGTAATTCCAGTATCTCTTCTTTTACGATAATACAGCCGTAACTTTGGTAGCGGTTCTGTTTTTTAAACATAGTTTTAGCGGCAGTGTGCGTGTGAATGCCGTAATGGGTGAATTGATTTTGAAAGTAGAGACGCAGAAAAAAGCCGTCTTGCCCATAATCCCAGCGGTCTGGCTGAAGATGCGTGGATTTTACCTCCCACTCGCGCAGAGGAGTTTCTCCCCAGTAAACACGGCCCAGATTATAAACATAATCTTGGCGGCCGGAGATAATCGGAAATTTCAAATATGCTCCGCTTGAAATATGGAAGAGATAGCCTTCATTATTTTGCAAGTCAAAGACGGCGTAATCTTTAGCTTGAGGAGACCATTCAGCCAGATTTTTTTCCACGGCAACCATTTCTTTTTGCCAAGGCCATTTCCAGCTAAAACCACAGTTGATGAGCACAAAAGCAGATACAGCCGCAATGAATAAGCCGGTTCTGAACCAACGCATAATCAAGGTTAAAGTCCTCAATTATGCATATAATTTTAAGTTTGTCAAGGGAAGGAGTGACAAAGTCATAGAGTGATATCGCCCCGATTAAATCGGGGCTGGTCATAGAGTACTTTATAACTTTATAACTTTATGACTCTATCACTGTTCCTGTTTTCCTTTCTCTTCTTGCCTTTCCCCCAACTTTACTTTAATCAAAATAGTTTTGTCATTACGCCAGACTTTTAAAGTCACTTCATCTCCAGGTGCGTACGCGGCGATAATGTTTTGCAGAGGATTTTTTTCCGTAATTTCTTCGTCCTGTACGGTTAAGATGATATCTCCCGATTTTAGACCGGCTTTCTGGGCGGGGCTGTTTTCCAAAATAGCACGCAGTCCGGCCTTAACGTCATCTTGCAGTAAAGCGCCGTGATCCACACCTAGTTCAAACTTTTCCGCGATTTGTTTATTTACCTCCAAATAGCGTACGCCCAAGAAAGAACGCACGATTTTGCCATGTTTTTCAATACTCACGAGGGCCGGTTTGACTTTGTCAATCGGAATAGCAAAGCCAATCCCTTGAGCGGATTGAGCCACGGCGGTATTAATCCCGATGACTTCTCCCAGCATATTCACGAGCGGTCCGCCCGAGTTGCCGGGGTTGATGGCGGCATCAGTTTGAATCAGACCACTTAATTGTTTCTGCTGTCCGCCCACGCTATCAGAGGCAAGGATGGTTCTGCCTGTGGCGCTCACTACGCCGACTGTGACCGTGTTTTCAAATTCTCCCAAAGCGTTGCCAATCGCGATGACAAATTGTCCTACTTGCAAAGACTTGGAATCTCCAATGCTGACCGTGGGTAGATTGGCCAGTTTTTTACCATCTTTATCCAAAATGCGGATTAAAGCCACGTCGTCCACGGGATCGCGACTGACCACTTCCGCCTTATGTTCGGTGCCATCGGCTAAGATGACGGTATAGTCCGCTTCCGGATCTTCCACGACGTGCCGATTGGTCAGCGCCAGTCCGTCGCTGGTAATAATAAAGCCCGTGCCCCCGCCCATTTTTTCTCGCCTTTTTTCTCCTTGAGGTTCTGTTTGTTGGGGTTGTCTTTGTTCAAAAAAGGGATTGAAAAAAGGATCGTTGAAGAAAAAGTTAAAAGGATCTTGGCGGTAATAAGTCAATTCTTTGGTCACCACGATGCTTACCACGGCCGGGCTGATTTTTTTGACGATTTGAGGAATTTCCGATTGCAGTACCACTTCCTTAAGCGGCTGATTCACGATGGACTTTAAAGTTTGCCCGCCGGTAGGAGCGTTAGTTTTAAGTTGAATAGATAAAGCCAAATAGCCACCCAGCGCGCCAGAGAGAAAGGCGATGAGAATAGTGGGGATGATTGATCTTAGTTTCATAGACAGAGTTTAAAGTGGTAAGTTGTAATTTAGAATATAGAAGTTAGAATTTACTTAAAATTACAAATCCAAGATTACAAATTCCAAATATCTAATTTCTAAATAAATTCCAAATCCCGAGCACCCCGCCCGCCTGAATTGCCATTCAGGCAAGTCGGGCAGGCAAATCACAAACAAATTCAAATATTCATTTTTTAAACATTTAGGTATTCATTTGAAATTTAGCATTCATTGGAAATTGTAAATTTTTTGAAAATTGATTATTGATAATTGAAAATTATTAATTTCCCCTTAATTCATTATTCATTATTCGTGTTTTGCCATTCTTTTTTCCTTGTTGTTTTTGCCGCAATAAGGGCAGATCTGCAGTTTTCTTAAATACAGCCGGCGACAATGCAAGCAGTGCTTGCGCACTTGAGTCTGACAATTGGGACAATAAAGATAATCTTCCTTAAGAGGTTCCCGACAAACGGGACAAAAATTTTCTTGTTTTAATTTTTCGGTTTCGGAAGCGAGCGCGTCCTCCGCTTCCAAATAGCTTCGTTCGCCTAAAGTGCGGGCGGGACGGATGATAAAATAAATCGGCAGTCCCAAAAGGGGAGTTAAAAGAATAACCAGAATGATTGAAACGACTTGAAAGAACACATTACCGGAACGGCTAGCGGCATCTTTAACGGTCCACACCACGATCGCCAGCCATAAAATTATTACATAAAACACGGCGGCCCTAGAAACCAATCCCCAAAAATCTAGTTGCAAAAAACTTTGTACTAAAGCCAAAAAAGATTCAGAGCTGAACATAATGGTTGATTGGTTTATTAGTAGATTAGTTAACTAGTAATGTATTGGTATGTTACTCTAGGAGTATAGGAGAATTGGCTGGATTTTCAAGAAGAGGAATTTGAGGGAAAGAGTGGTAAAGTGGAGAAGTGAAAATTTCTAATTTCTAATGAAATTCTAAATTCTATATTCTAATTTCTAACTTCTAACATGTTCGTGCTTTTGGATAACATTCGTAGCGCGTGGAACGTGGGGTCCATCTTCCGGACCTGCGATGGCGCGGGTGTGGGAAAACTCTATCTGACAGGCTATACGCCTTATCCTCCGCGGCAAGACATCAGTAAAGTAGCGCTAGGAGCGGAAGAAAATGTGCCGTGGGAATACCACGCGGATCCTTTAAAATTAATCAAAAAATTAAAGCGGCAGGGGATCAAGATTGTAGCCGTAGAGCAAACTGACTGTAGTCTTGATTACAAAAAATTCATTCCCAAAAAAGGTGAAAAGCTTTGTTTTATATTTGGCAATGAAGTGGAGGGGGTGAGCCCCGAACTTTTAGAGTTAGCCGATCAAGTAGTGGAAATTCCCATGCACGGCAAAAAGCGTTCACTCAATGTGGCCGTGGCGGTGGGAGTAACTCTCTATTTCAGTTGTCTTTAAACTTCCCGTTCGTCTGAAGCAGAAAGAGCTTTGTAGTAAAAATTGAAGCTAAGCGACGTTCTCTTCTTCCCAATCAATATCCCCCAATGTTTCCCTGATATCCGATCGAGTTTTGTTCGCTCGTTTAATCGCGTCACGAAGAGGAGTGAGATTCATTTTGTTCTTTGCAAGGAGTCCATTTTCTCCTAGTTTTTTTATAAATGGCAGCAGATTCTTTAGGGAGATTTGGTTGGAAACAGTGTCAGCGAGCGAGTTAAAATTTTCACTGATGGTGTTGAAAATTTCTCGCTTTCTTAATACAGACAAATCTTCCGATTCGTCCAGTTGTTTCAGGCTGGTTACCAGACTACTTAAGAATGTCTGTACCTGTGGAGGTGTTTGAATGCTGGGACCGTCCGCGCGTTTATTTTTTAAAATAGCGTGCAGGGTGCCCGGAGAATTAAAAGCCGTAAAAAGAGCATGGTTTTTATAGTAAACGACGTTCTGAGCGCAAATTTCAGCATTTTCTTGATTCATGATTCCTTTGGAGATGTTTAGGAGTTCTTTATTTTCTTTTTTAGTTTCATCCAAGAAGGCAAAACTTTGAGAAGTATCTAGGGGTGAGGAAGAAAAATATTTGTAAGCATCCGCTTTCCCATAACGTTTTTCAGCTTGCATGACAGCCTGATAAAAAGCGTTTAAAGTTTCTTTATTACGGAAAAACGTGGGGTAAGGACAAATAAATTTATTTAAACAAAGTAGCGCGATAGCTTTACAAACCGGTAGAGGCATAGCGAGATCAGTTACCTCCGAGGCGCTGGTGTTAGTCTTGACAGCGAGGGCGAGGAGATTGCGAAAAAAGTCAAAAAGCTGTACATCGGAAAGTGCGCCTCTGTCTAAAACGTGCCTCACTCCTGCCAAAACCCCATACCACTCTTTCCTTTGTACGAGCTCATAGACCCTTCCCGCTTCATCTTCTTCCGAGGGAGTACCT
>CAZPDC010000049.1:0-5532 GCA_964585215.1 uncultured Candidatus Peribacteria bacterium | reverse complement strand
CCCTCTTTCCCCCTTATCAGGGGGACAGAACAAAAAAACTCTTCTGTGTCGCTACTTTCTGTGTTTAAATTTATTCAAACTAAAAATCTACTGCCCCCAAAAGGTCTGATCCTGTTTTTTAAACTCCACCACTCTGTAACTCCGCAACTTCGCTCTTTGCCATTTGCCCTTCGCGCTATTGTTTTGTCGCTTGTTAAATGTCACTTGTCAATTGTTTTACTCCCCCGCCGCTGGCGCTGTGTTATCATTCAAGTTTAGATTCAGGTTGGAATTGGAATTAGGAGTTTCTTCACTCGCCGCTACCCGCTGGTAGGTAATCTTAATCACGGCTGGTTCGGACTTTTTACCCGCCGCATCCACCGCGTAAACTTTATAAATATTCTCCCCTTCTTTTAGAGTACTATATTCCACATAAGCATAGTACAGCCACGCGGTGTCACCCGGTTTGAATTTTTTCAAAACAAACTCATTCACCTGCAGTTTTTGAGTACGCGGATCAGTCATCCCCGTAATAATGACCGCGGGATTAGCAGTTGAATAATCCTTCCCTTCATTGGGTTCCAAAATAATCGGCGTGGGCAGACTTCCTTTGTCCACTTGAGACAACACCCCTGTGGGCACAGTTTCACCCGGCTTTTTGATATACACATCTAATTTAGCCGGTAGGCTTTTATTGCCATACTTGTCATAAGCGTGAACCAAAAAGGTGCTTTTACCGTATTCAATATTGGAACCAACCAGCGCGATGTACTTCCATTTACCACTGCCCGCCACAAACTTCTTGAGAGCGTAATCATTCACTTCTACTTTCACAATACTTTCCGCGACTGTACCTTCCAAGTCAATTCTTTCTCCCGTGATAATCGCGGGGTTGCCTATTGGACTGGTGATAATAGGCGCGGGCGGCAATTCCGAACTACGTCGCACCACCCAGTTGCGGCGAAAAATGTATTGGTTGTTTTGATCTAACCCCAGCACCATAAATTTATTTTCACCATCCACAGTCAGTGGCACATTTTTTAATTCCCAGGTCCCCTCTTGCATCACGACTAACTCTTGATTGAGGGTAATTTTGGTAATCTGCTCTTTGGAGTAAGTACCCGAGAAATTCACGCTAGGCATCTTGGTGACATATCCCTGTTGAGGGGCAACGATTTTAACCAAGTTCTCCGTGCCAATTTCTCCTTCTGGTATTGTCTCGGCTGTCTGACTCCCCTCTTCCTGATTTGAATTCCAACGGTACCAATCGGTTTTCTTAAACGCGTCTTCAATTTCCTGTAGTAGCACACCAGCTTCTCCCGCGGCAATACTCTTTTTAGTCTCTTCCGTAATCACCACCTGTTGTCCCACGCCTAGGGTTAAGGTGCGTAAAATTCTTCCTCCCACGTTTTCTAAAACATCCAGTTCTACCTCCCCCTTAATCATTCTAATACTATCTACTTTCTCATCACTAGTAATATCAATCTCCGTTCCTTTAATTCTAGTTTTGGTTCTTAGGGCCTGAATTACAAACAAGCCTTTCGCCGCCAAATCAGCTTTAATCCAGACTTCTCCTTGTTTTAATTCTGTGGTTGCCTTGGCCACTCCATCTTTCGTGCTCATCTGTTTAACCTGTAACACTGTGTTCTCATTGAGTCGAATTTCACTACCATCTAAAAGTTTTAAAACGGCATAAGAACCGCCTCTGGTTTCAATCTCCTCCCCCACAAAAACCATTTCTTCCTTACCAGCTAATACATTCACCTTCACACCATTGTTTAATTGGATTTGACCGCTTCCTCGCGCCACCTTAAAATTAGCGGCCGGCGTTTTCATCTCGTCACTTCCCCAAGAAACCACCAAGCGGATTAATAAAATTACCACGACCACTACTCCTGCCGCGATTAACACTGGCTTAAGTAGGCTTAACTTAGAATGATGACGCGCAGCAGAAGTATAATAATTACGCTGATAATAAGAACGCATAGTTAAATTTAAAAGCTAGATGAAATATTCAAGAAAACTGGTTATATTATAGAAAGGCACAAGCGAGAAGCAACAATTTCAATTACCAATTTCTAATTTTCAATTTCCAAGGAATACTAAATTCTAAATAATTTGAAATTTCATTAGTAATTGGAAATTGAGAATTGGAAATTAACTGTTATCCTTCAAAATACAAAATCCATTACTTCATATTAACCAATATACTAATATACCAATACACTGAAATCTATGTCTCAATTCAAACTCGTTTCCAAATTTCAACCAACCGGTGACCAACCTCAAGCTATTAAGACACTTTTACAAAATCTTAAACAAGATAAGCCCTTTCAAACTCTTCTAGGAGTCACTGGCAGTGGCAAAACTTTCACTATGGCCAATGTTATCGCGGAGATTCAAAAACCAACTTTAGTGATCGCGCATAATAAAACCCTGGCCGCCCAACTGGCCGCTGAATACCGAGAGTTTTTTCCTAACAATGCCGTGCATTACTTTGTCAGTTATTACGACTACTATCAACCAGAAGCTTATTTGCCCACTACAGACACTTACATTGAAAAAGACGCTTTGATTAATGAAGAGATTGAACGCTTGCGGCATGCCGCCACCACCAGCCTACTCACTCGTCAAGATGTCATCATTGTCGCTTCCGTTTCCTGCATCTATGGATTGGGTTCCCCGGAAGACTACCTAGCTCTAAGCTTACGCCTAGAGAAAGGCAAGTCCTATCCCCGGGAAGAGTTTTTAAAAAAACTAGTGGACATGCAATATCAAAGGGCTCATCTAGAGTTTAAACCCGGGATATTTGAAGTATTGGGCGATGTGGTGGAAATTTATCCTGCCTGCTTACAAAACGCTTACCAATTAGAATTTTTTGACGACGAGCTGGAAAAAATTACCGAAATTGAGCCAATTAGCGGAGAAACCATTCAAGAACTAAAAGAGATTTTTATTTTCCCCGCTAAACAATACGTCACCTCACAGGAAAAAATCGATCGAGTGATTCCACTCATCCGTCAAGATCTAGCACAAAGAATAGGAGAGCTTCAAAAAATTGGCAAAAATCTGGAAGCCCAGCGACTAAGGACCCGCACGGAATACGACCTAGAAATATTGCAAGAAACTGGTCATGTCATGGGCATTGAAAATTATTCCCGTTATTTTGATCAGCGTCAACCCGGCGAACCGCCTTATACTTTGATTAATTTCTTCCCAGCTGACTTCTTAATGATTATCGATGAATCCCATATGACCATTCCTCAGATCAATGGGATGTACAATGGTGATCGCGCGCGTAAGACAAATTTAGTGGAATATGGCTTTCGTCTGTTGAGCACTTTTGACAATCGTCCTTTGCGCTTTAACGAGTTTGAAAAATTTATGCGCAAAGTGGTTTTTACTTCGGCCACTCCGGGAAGCTATGAACTGGAAAAATCCAAGGGCCAGATTGTAGAACAGCTCATCCGTCCCACAGGTTTAATTGATCCAGTCATCACCACACGACCCACGGCCGGTCAGATTGAGGATATTATAGAGCGCATTCAAACTAGAATCCAAGTTAATGAAAGAACCTTAATCACCACTTTAACTAAACGTTCTTCGGAAGACTTAACGGACTTTTTAAATGAGAAAGGAATTCGTGTGCGCTACTTACATTCTGAAATAGAAACTCTAGAACGCATCGAAATTTTACGCGATTTAAGATTGGGCAAGTTTGACGTCTTAGTGGGAATTAATTTACTGCGCGAGGGGTTGGATTTGCCCGAAGTTAGTTTGATCTGCATTTTGGACGCGGATAAAGAAGGTTTTTTAAGGAGTGCCACCGCTCTCATTCAAACCATCGGACGTTGCGCCCGCAATGTGCGAGGAGAGGTGATTATGTACGCCGACAAAACCACGGCCGCCATGCGCAAAGCGATCGATGAAACCAACCGCCGTCGGAAAATTCAAACAGATTACAACCAAAAACACGGCATCACGCCCACAACAATCGTCTCTTCCATTAAAGATTTGGAAATGACTCATTCCGCCAAGAAAGACAAAACCAAAATTCGTCTGTCGGACAAAGATAAAAAAGCTCTGGTCGCTAAACTAGAACTGGAAATGGATATATATGCCGCCAATCTGGAATTTGAAAAAGCCGCGGAACTGCGGGACAAGATTGAAGCGTTAAAATAGTGACTAGTAAAAATTTCTAATATCTAATTCCTAATTTCTAATGAAATTCCAAACACCAAGCACCAAATTACAAACAATTTTAAATCTATAATGATCAATTTTCAAAGAATTTCCAATTTTAAAAAGCTTTGCGTTTTAGTCTTGCCTTTTAAGTTTTTCGTCAATTGTTAATTGTCACATGTTAAAAGTTTCTCTTCGCTCCATCACCATTCTGGGTCTTGATCCCGGCCTAGCTACGATTGGCTTTGGGTTAATTAGAATCACTAATGACCAACCTAGCCTAATTGAATATGGTATCATTGAAACTAAAAAGAAATTTACTTTAGGTGAACGCTTAAGACAAATTGAAACCGATTTAACTAAATTAATCAAAGAATATCGACCCGAACTAGCCATCGTGGAAAAAATCTTTTTCCATTCCAACCAAAAAACCGTGATTGATGTTTCCCAAGCGCGGGGGGTGATTATGCAAACTTTGGCCAAACACCACATCTCCATCCAAGAATTGACCCCCCTAGAAGTTAAAAGCAAACTCTGTGGCCATGGCACCGCGGAAAAATGTCAAATTCAATTTATGGTGAAAGAGATTTTAGGATTAACCGAAATTCCCCGCCCCGACGATGCTGCCGACGCGCTAGCTTTGGCAATCTGCGGGAAAAACGAATTTTAAGTTTTTTAAGGATTTTAAGTGTTTTAAGTCTTAATATAACTAAAATGAATACCATAAAAATCACTAAATATCGAGACCTGATCGTATGGCAAAAAGCAGATTTAACATTTCTAATGATTTATAAAGATTCATTAAGGTTTCCGAGAAATAAAGTTGCTTCTTCAATTACCGACCAAGTTATCAAAAGTGTCTCATCAATAAGTGCTAATATAGCTGAAGGATACGCTAAGGGAGGAAATAAAGAGTTTGCTCGTTATTTAAAAATAGCCAGAGGATCTCTGGCAGAAAGTGATAATTGGATTCATAAAATTCATCAATTAGATTGGATCACCAATGAACGCACTGAAGATTATTATAACTTATTTGAAGAAATTAATAAGATGATCAATTCTTTAATATTTAAACTTAACAACGATAGCTAAGATTTATGGATGAATTATTTAATCCAGTAAATTTTCTCCTGATCCTTAACAACTCTTAACTTCATTTCACTCAAAACACTAAAAACACTTAAAATACTCAAAATACTCAAAATACTCAAAACACTTAAAACACTCAAAATACTAAAAACACTTAAAACACTCAAAATACTTAAAACACTAAAAACACTTAAAATACTAAAAACACTTAAAATACTCAAAACACTTAAAATACTAAAAACACTCAAAATACTTAAAACACTCAAAATACTTAAAACACTA
>CAZPDC010000048.1:0-5710 GCA_964585215.1 uncultured Candidatus Peribacteria bacterium | reverse complement strand
GGGGGTAGATACAGGAAAAGTCTCTTAGAAGAATGTTAAATAATTTAGCTCAAAACTTTCTTTTGATAAAAGCCAAAGCTGATCAAAGCGGTTTATGAAATCTCGGCAATTAAGCTCAATGAAAAGATCTTGCGAAATACTTTTTGGCGGAATTTCGGCGTTGAAAATTTTAATGCTTTCAAAATCTGTTAAAATCGCCCAAGTAACGCTTTTATTCCAACTGTAATTGATTGCTTGTTCCGCCCATTTCCATTCGTCCAAATCAACTTTCATCGCTTTGGCTTCCAAAAAGAAAACGGGGATGTTGTTGAAACGGAAAGCTAAATCAACCCTGCCGCCAGAAACATTTTCTTCAGTAGTAACTTCGTTATCGGTTGTGAGGTTTCGCATATCCCAGCCCAAATACTCAAAAAGTGGCTCGATAAATTCATTGCGAGTTTGCGCCTCGTTATAGGATTTTATCTTTCCCGCTTCCATTACTCGCTGATATTTTTCAACGAGCTTTTGAATTTGTTGTTTGGCTTCTTGTTTGGTCATAAAATTACTTAATAAAACCATCTACGTCAATTTCAGTTGTACGATTTTTTCGTACATTAAGTTTAAGTTGGTCGGGGATGGGAGACTCGAACTCCCGGCCTCTCGCTCCCAAAGCGAGCGCTCTACCAACTGAGCCAATCCCCGATGATTTAAAACTTCAAGGATTCAATAAGGAAATATTAACCGATTTTTTAACTTAGCCAACCCCTCCCGATTCAATCGGAAGGATTAGTTCTCTTCTCGTTCGCGCTACGCTGGCGCTTGCGCTCACGACAAGTGGAACTGAATGAGCCAATCCCCGATGATAAGAAAATTCGAAATCCGAATCTCGAAATCCGAAAGAAGACAGAAATTACAAAAACAGGGTAAGTATAAGAAAAGAACTGCCGAGAACAAGTCTTTAACCTTTTATATCAGATTCCGGGCAAGCCCTGCACCATACGGTGCGGGGCAAGCCGGAATGACAAACCCCCCCAACCCCCCTTATCAGGGGGGCAAGAAGGGGTGTTTCTTTTATCAAGGGGGCTAATAGTTGTAGTTGTTCGCAATCAAACTATCCTTATAATCAAGAGGCTTTTAAAATGAATTATGTCTGTTTGGTTCGCGACTTTGGTGAGTGTGGCTGTGATCAGCCTGATTTCTTTGGTGGGTGTTTTGTGGTTGGTGTTAAAAAGGGTCTTTCTGGAAAGGATTCTGCTTACTCTAGTAAGTTTCGCGGCGGGAGCGCTTTTGGGAGATGCCTTTTTGCATCTTTTGCCGGAGGCGGTAAGTGAAGCAAATAGTTTTGATTTACGTGTTTCTCTTTCAGTACTGGGAGGAATATTATTTTTCTTTTTATTGGAAAAAATCGTGCGTTGGCGACATTGTCATATTCCGACTTCCCAAGGACACCCACACCCACTGGTTTATATGAACTTAATAGGAGATGGCGCGCACAATCTGATTGATGGCTTAGTGATTGGTGGGAGCTATTTGGTAGATTTTAAATTGGGTCTAGCCACAACCCTAGCGGTGATTTTTCATGAAATTCCCCAAGAAATCGGAGATTTTGGAGTGTTAATGTACGCGGGCTTAAACAAGACCAGAGCACTTCTGCTTAATTTTCTTACCGCTCTTTTAGCCATCGCGGGAGCCTTGATTGCTTTAATGCTGGGCGCGACTTCGCAAGGTTTTATTAATGTGATTATTCCTTTTACCGCGGGAGGTTTTTTATATATTGCTACTGCTGATCTGATGCCGGAATTACACAAAGAATGTCGTGGCGGCAAGACTGTGATTCATTTTCTGGCACTGGTTTTGGGAATCGGGATGATGGCACTATTATTAATAGTGGAGTGAATATTCTTCTTGTAACAGAAAATTGACTTTTTCGTTGTTGTATTTGTCGTTAATGTTTTTAAATATGGCTAAGCAAAAATTCCCGATTCAGGGAGGTCGTCAAAAATGGTCCGATGATGCCATGTTTTATGTAGTATGTACAAAACTTCCTATGTCAGCTCTGCCCTGTGTGGGATCAAACTTGTTTTTTAACTGCTCCTGTCTAAGCCAGGAGAAAAAGTTCTAGCCGGGAGCCACAAACTCGGTTTACAAAAGACAACTTTGATCCCGCCTCAGGGGATCAAAGCTTTTTTAAGCGCGTGTTCTTTGAAATTGCGGTTGGGAATTAATCTAATCTGTAACTTTTAAGGAGGTTCTATGAGTAAAACTAAATGGATTTGGCATCTTTTGCAGTCTTTCCATCGGGCAATTTTTGTCGTATTGGGACTGATTTTTGTTTATGAAAGTTTCAAATTAATTCCCCCTTATTTATTTGGACAGGTGATTGACGCGGTAGCCCAATTCGCCCCAAATAAGTTAAATTATCTTTTGTCTTTGGTGGGTATCTTCGCGGGGATAGAATTTGTGATTCTCTTTGTGGATAAAGGAATTGATCGACTGGTTTTTGAAACGATTGTAGATATGGAGAGATTTATTTTGGAAAAAGCGCGAGCCAAGTTGCTCTGGCTTTCTCTCAACTACCACGAACGTGAAAATACCGGCGAAAAAATTACCAAAATTCAAAGAGGCACCGATCGTCTCCTTGATCTTTTCTTTACGGTGGCCTATGACCTGATTCCGACCATCTTTCAAGTCTTAATGACCCTGGTCATTATTTTGTGGGTTAATTGGAAGATTGGTTTGATTTTCTTCGCGGCAGTTCCGCTTTTCTTGATTTTGACCTACCGTATGAACTTACTTTTAAATCCTTGGCGCGAGAAGGTGCACGACTATTACGAAGAAGAAGCGGCCAAATTGACTGAATCCATCATTAATATTCGTTCAGTGCAATCGTTTGTGCAGGAAAAAAGAGAACAAAGAGAGTATAGCTTGATCGCGGAGAAAATTCAGCATGACCAAAAAATGCGGAACAAGATTTTTCGTCACTGGAATTTGGTGCGGAATATTGTGATTAATCTTGGTCGTTTGGCGGTTTTGTTTTTTGGTATCTATCTGGTCAGTCAGGGCAAGCTAACGCCGGGTACTTTGGTGATGGCGGTAACACTAACGGAAAAAAGTTACATCGGGCTGTTTCGTCTTTCCCGTTTGTATGACCGTATCCAAGATTCCAGCACTTCCGTGGTGCGTCTGCAGGAAGTTTTACAACAACCCGTGGAGATTCAAAACTCTCCGCATGCTTTTGAAGTGGGTAAGCTAAAAGGCGAAGTGGAATTCCGTGGCGTTAGCTATGCTTATGGAGCGGATAGCCAAGAAGTGCTGAAAGAAATTAATTTCGTGGTTCCGGCAGGCAAAACATTGGCTTTGGTGGGACCTTCGGGTAGTGGTAAGACTACGATAGTCAAACTACTGTACCGTTTCGCGGATATTCAGACTGGTCAGATTTTAATCGATGGGCGAGATTTGAAAAAATACGATCTTTTCAGCTACCGGCGTAATTTGGCGATCGTCCTACAAGATTCGGAGATTTTCAATGCTTCCATTGGGGACAATATTGCCTATGGTAATCCGGAGGCCAGTCAACAGGAAATCGTGAAAGCGGCGCGGATTGCCAATGCCGAGGAATTTATCTTAAAGTTACCGGAAAAATACCGGACAGTGGTGGGAGAAAGAGGGGTCAAGCTTTCGGGGGGCCAGAAACAAAGAGTGGGTATCGCGCGCGCGGTTCTGATTGATCCGCGTATCTTGATCTTGGATGAGGCCACCAGTTCGCTGGATAGTGAATCGGAAAAACACATTCAAGAGGCGATGCGACTGGTTTCTCAAAAACGCACCACTATCATTATTGCCCATCGTTTGTCCACCGTTCGTCGTGCGGACCTGATCGTGGTTTTAGATCAAGGCAAGGTAGTGGAAATGGGTGATCATCAATCTCTCTTGAGAAAAAATGGTTTGTATCACCGGCTGTATTCATTGCAAATGCAAGGGGAATTATTCGATTTCAAAGCAATCAAAAGAACGGCAAAAGTGCCAAGCTAATAAGCGCCCTACTTTTCCTTCAGGAAAAGTAGGGCGCCTACTGACAATCAATTTCTTCTAGCATAAAGAACGGTTAAAGGGTTAGATTCCTTCTCAAAAAGAAAAGGTTATTCCACCTAACACATGTTTTATGGTTGTAAAGAAAATTATTTCAACAAAATCAAAATCAATCCCCCTAAAATTAATCTATAAATTACAAAAAGAGTAAGACTATGATTTTGAATGAGTTTAAACATCAGCTGAATGGCCAAAAGACCGCTTAAGAAAGCGGCTAAAAAGCCTACGCTTAAATTACCGATTTGCGCGGTGGAGAGGGAGTGTTGAAAAGTTTTTAAGCTTTCCAATAGTCCCGCTCCGGCGATTACCGGCAAGCTGATCAGAAAAGAAAAGCGCAAGGCAACTTTGCGCTCCAGGCCGGAAAATAACCCCGCGGTCAGGGTGATGCCCGAACGGGAAGTGCCGGGAATAAGAGCAATGGCTTGAGCAAAGCCAATCAAAAGCGCGTTGAGCCAACCGATTTTCGATTTGGTTAAGTAGCCTTGAATTTTGCCGTTGTAGCGATCGGCAAAAAAGAGAACGATTCCCCAAAAGATTAAGCTAATTGCCACGATAGGCGCGGCGCGCAGATTCGTTTCAACCCAGTTGTTTAAAAGAAGACCCACTATGGCCGCCGGTAAACAAGCTAAAATAATCTTTAAACCCAAATTCCAATCTCGCCAAAGAATCCGTATGATTTCTTTACTGAAAAAAACCACAAGAGCCAAAAGAGTGCCCAGATGTAAAAAAGCGTCAAAGCCAAGACCCGGATCGGCCCAGTGAAAAAGATAGGGAAAAAGAATCAGGTGCCCTGAGCTGGAAATAGGTAAAAATTCCGTGAGACCCTGGACTAGACCGAGAAAAAAGGAGTGATGGAGTGGCAAAGTGAGGGAGTGACAAAATTACAGAGTTGTAAAGTGATGGAGTTACGGAGTGATGGAGTAAAAAATCCTAATTTCTAATATCTAATTCCTAATGAAATTCTAAATTCCATAATACCTAATTCATTATTCACAATTCATGTCCTCCTTTATTTTTAAAGTATTCAATCACCGCAGGCAGGGCTGAAATAATGATGATCGCTATAATCACCAGTGAAAAATTGTCTTTGACCACGGTGAGATTGCCGAAAAGCCAGCCCGCGCAAATAAAGAGCGCGACCCAGCCAATCCCTCCGATAACATTAAAACAAATAAAACGTCTGTAGCTCATTTTGCCGATGCCCGCCACAAAGGGAGCGAAAGTGCGAATAATAGGAATAAACCGCGCAAGAATAATTACTTTGCCTCCGTGTTTTTCGTAAAACTGTTGCGCGCGTAGTAAATGTTTTTTATTGAGTAGTCTGACGTTGTCGCGGTGAAAAATGCTCGGACCAACCTTAAAGCCAATCCAATAATTCACCGTGTCGCCCAAAATAGTCGCACCCATTAAAAGCGGAATGATTAAAAAAGGATTCAACGTGTCCAGAGTAATGAGTGTTCCCGCGGCAAACAGTAGTGAATCACCCGGCATAAAAGGAGTAATCACAAAACCGGTTTCACAGAAAATCACGATGAATAGGGCTAGATAAGTCCAGATACCATATAGAGAAACAAATTCTTTGAGATGTTGGTCCAGGTGTAAAAAATATCCCAACAGGGTTTGTAGCAGTTCCATAGAATTT
>CAZPDC010000047.1:1182-5834 GCA_964585215.1 uncultured Candidatus Peribacteria bacterium | reverse complement strand
TATCAGGGGGGCAGATGCAGGAAAAATCTTTTTAAGAGAAAGATTAAATAATTTAGCTCAAAACTTTCTCAAAGGAAAAAGCGTATGATCCGCTCGCTACTTAAGAGACAGATTCCCCTTCAGACAGGGCAGTGGCACGAGGACAGACCGGGTTTTTCTGGAGGTCGATCTTGTGGCTCATTGTGGCGGGAGCTTACTGGGAGATTTCATTTACACGCTACAGGGAGTTTGTATCCGCACTGCCTGGACGGAAAGGGTAGCCGTGATGGGGAAAGGTCAACAAGGGGTCTTTATGGGAGTAAAGAAAATGGAAAAGCAATTGCCGTTTGATCTATTGGGACTGGATAGCGACAATGGTTCCGAGTTCATCAATGGATTGCTCTTCAACTATTGCCAGAAGAATCAGATTGTCTTCACGAGAAGCCGTCCTTACATGAAGAAAGATAACGCGCACATTGAACAGAAAAACTGGCCACTAGTTCGTAAAATTTTGGGCTATGATCGGTTTGACACAGAGTTTCAACTCGGTCTTATCAATGACTTGTACGACCATGAATTGAGGCTTTACCTCAACTTTTTCCAACCCACCATGAAATTACAGGAAAAAGTGAGAGTTGGTTCTAGATACAAGCGTAAATACGATGTTGCTCAAACTCCCTACCAGCGCGTACTGGAGTGTAACGAACTCTTAGAGGAGAAAAAGGAAGAATTGAGAAAACTCTATGTTACACTAGACCCCGTACAACTTAAACAAAACATAGATAAAAAAATCTTAAGAATTATCTCCCTTGTTCGGTAACATTCTTAAATGAGCTAATACAAACACTGTTCCGATTAACCTTTATTCTTCATTAAAATATAACCCTGCGAAGTTTTACTGAAACAGTAAATCTAAAAAAACTAAGCTTGCACAAAATGTCTATCCAAGAAAACATTCCTCTCGCTCCTTACACCACCTTTGGCATTGGCGGGCCGGCTCGGTATTTCAGTAAATTAACTGAAAAAGCGGAATTGATTCCACTGCTTCAATTTGCCCAAACCAACAAAATCCCTTGGTTGATTTTGGGTCAAGGTTCCAATGTATTGATTTCTGACAAAGGTTTTTCGGGATTAGTGATTTTAAATCAACTCAACCGTTGTACGCTTAAAAATAATCTCATTACAGTTGAATCAGGTTTTAATCTGCAAAAACTAATCCAACTGGCCATCCAGAACAAGCTGGGTGGTTTGGAAAATCTGGCGGGCATCCCCGGCACGGTGGGCGGAGCGGTACGCGGGAACGCGGGCAGTTTCGGCACAGAAATTGGCACTTTGGTCAAAGGAGGCGTAATTCTCAATTCAAAACTGGAGTTTCAAGAGGTTGAACCAGCTTATTTTCAATTTAGTTATCGTCATTCCGCTTTAAAAACGAATCAATATATTTTAATAGAAGTCACTTTAAAATTAAAAAAATCCATCCATAACCTACAACAAAAGTATCAGAAAATTCTGCAACAAAAATGGGAAAAACAACCCCGTGAAAAATCCGCGGGATGTATTTTTAAAAATCCATCCAACGCTTCAGCCGGTTATCTCATTGAACAATGCGGTTTAAAAGGACATCAAATCAATGACGCGCGAATCTCCCCTCAACACGCCAACTTCATCCTTAATACAGGCAAAGCAACCTACGGTGATGTTCTGCAGTTAATTCAACTTATTCAAACTAAAGTTCAAGAAAAATTTAATATTCAGCTGAAACTAGAAATACAAATCATTTAACCGATCCTAATGGGGTATTAATAGGGTCAGACCTTTTTGGGCACATTTAAGGTCTGACCCTAGAATGCATTCGGGTTATTCGGATCGCTAGTTGAAGAATCGCATTACATCATTCCAAGTCACTATAATCAGAAGCGCCAAAAGCAAGATAAAGCCCAGGCGGTGCAGGTAGTTTTCAATGCGCGGATCAGGACGCTTACGGGTAATCGCTTCAATCAAGAGGAATAAAAACCTCCCTCCGTCCAAAGCCGGAAAAGGTAAGATGTTCATAATCCCCAAACTCAAGGACAAAAGCGCCGCGAAAAGTAAAAGTTGCGTAATCCCCTGTCCTACAAAATCATAAGTCAATTGCGCCATGCCCACGGGTCCCGCGATGTTTTTGGAAATCTGGAACTTGGTCACAACTCCTTTGACTAAATCTTTGGCCAAATAAAGCGTGACCCAGCCCTGTTTGATAAGTTCCTCACCTGCTTTCAAGGGAGCAGACCACTTAAATTGCTTTTTAGTGATTTCATAATTGGCTTTCATTCCTAGCCCAACCAACTCACCCTGTTTGGGCGTTAGGGTAATCTTGAATCCTTTTTCTTCACGCTTGATGGAAAAAATTAATTTTTTATCGGCGCTTTCGGCAGTCATTTTAATCACATCTGCCGGCTCTAAAACGTCAACACTATTAATCTGCTGAATCAAGTCATCCTTTTGAAAAGCCATTTTTTCAGCCAAAGAATCTTTCAACACTTCCACAATCCGCACACCGGGGTTTGTAGCAAGATCTTCGCGAAAAACTAAAACCCCTTCCTGCTTGGCAAAATCTTCCCGCATAATCAGGTAAGAATTGATATTAATACGGTCATTGGGAACAATCGCTAAAGGGTAAAAACCAACGCGAAAAACCGCGGTCAAAAGCACATAGGCCAAAAGAAAATTCATCAGCACGCCCGCCACGATAATCAGCATTCTTTTCCAGAGTTTCTGGCTCGCGAAACTACCTTTTTTGAAAAAGTTCTTGAGGGTATTTTCAGCACTAAAATCATCCTGTCCCAGCATACGCACAAAACCACCAAGGGGAATCCAATTGAGCGAGTAAATAACCCCCTTGCGTTTGGTTAAAATTTTAGCGCGTGGTGGAAAACCAAGACCAAATTCCTCCACTTTAACTCCCGACAAGATGGCCGTGAAAAAATGCCCCAACTCATGAATGAGGATCAAGACACTAAACAAAACAAGAAAGACGATCAAAGTAAATAAGGCAGACAAAGTTGGAATATAGAATTTAGAAGTTGGAATATAGAATTTAGCATTTGGAATTTAAGACTTTCTTATTCGGGTCATTCGGATCGCTTTATATCTTCAACACCTCTTCTTCTTTTCTTTTTAATAACTCCTCAATCTGTTCGTTGATTTTTTCCACTTTTTCCTGTAATTGTTTTTCTAGACGATGTTGCTCGTCTTCGGAGGGCTTTTCTTCTTCAATTTTATGTAGATGAGCTTGGCGCAGACTGCGGACCTTAATCCGTGTTTCTTCAGCGTATTTGCGTACGATTTTGACTAATTCCTGCCGGCGTTCTTCGGTCAAGGGTGGAATATTCAAACGCACATTCACTCCATCGTTAATCGGATTAATCCCCAGATTGGCTTCTTGAATCGCGCGCGCCACCGCGTCCACCAAAGACTTATCCCAAGGCTGGATACTGATGGTTTTCGCATCCATAACATTCAGATTAGCCACAGCTTTGATGGGCTGTTCTCCACCGTAACAATTAACTTTAATATTTTCCACCAAGGTCACACTTGCCCGTCCGACCTGCAGTGAAGCAAACTCTGTTTGCATGAAACTGATGATTTTTTGCGCTTCCGTTTCAAATTCCTTTAGATCAAACATAGCAACAAGATTAAAATCTAACTGAAAAGATTATAAAGACCCATGGTAAAAAAGCTAGTCTCTCTAATCAGCTAAAAAGCTACAAGCTAAAAAGCTCTTTTCTGTGGAGCCGATGGCCGGAATCGAACCGGCGACCTTCGCTTTACGAAAGCGCTGCTCTACCAACTGAGCTACATCGGCCGGAAATAGTTGCCAGTTACTAGTTATTAGTTGACAGTTGTTAGTTTAGAAAATTTTCGTGTTTAAGGCTTTCTGTATTCTAAGTTTAAAATTTTCTACCCAAGCAGCAACTTTTTCATTGGTTTTTTCAGGAACACCAAGGTTGTGCATGATTTTTTTTAACCGAGAAGGTGAATCGGTTACTTTATCCGGATCAATTTCAGCATGTTGTTTTAAAAACGGGTCAGTTTCAGGGAAAATTTTAGTCATATTTTTAAAATTAAAAATTATTATTACTCTTTATACTACACGCTACACCTTACACCACTTCCGCGCTTTTCATTCCTTGTTTTCATATTTAGTACTTTGTCTTTTGTACTTTGTACTTTGTATTCTCTATCACTCCATCACTCTTATTATTTCTCTTCCAAACTCTTTTGCCGCGCTTGGGCCATTGGCCGTCACGATTTTACCATCCACCACTACATTTTTGTCAATAAATTCCGCGCCATACGCCACAAGTACATCCGCTTGCTGTCCATCACCATTCCAGACTGTGGCTTTCTTGCCACCCAATATTTTCGCGTGAGCCAGAATCAGCGGTGCGATGCAAATCGCTCCCAATATTTTTCCTTTTGCCACAGTTTCTTTGGCTATACGCCAAGCTTCTTTATCATTTAGATACACAATCGCGCCCGGCCCGCCCGCAAATATCACCGCCACGTAATCTTCCGCACGTACATCATTTAAAGCTAATTCCGCTTCTGTCCTTCCGCCTAGCGCCCCCATACATTCCCCTTTTTGCTTACTCGCCGTAACCACAGTATAACCCGCCTTTTCAAAGATCCGC
>CAZPDC010000047.1:0-1082 GCA_964585215.1 uncultured Candidatus Peribacteria bacterium | reverse complement strand
TGGTGCGTGGTGCCCCCGCGAGGAATCGAACCTCGGTCTAAAGCTTAGAAGGCTTCTATTCTATCCGTTGAACTACGGGGGCAGGATAAAACTAATCTTACAGAAGTATTTTTACCAAAAAATTAAGCTTTAAACAAGGTTAAAGCAAGCAAGAGAAACTTTTTCTTGCCAATTAGACTTAACTAACTATAATCACAGCACGATTTTGGTCTTTGAAAAGTAGTGGCATTATTGCCAAGTTGCTGAAAAAACAATTTCACAAGGAGGGAAAAGTGTTTTACTTCTTGGTTGCGGTAATAGTATTTTTGGTGCTCAACTTTCGCTGTAATTGCGATGAGAAAGGATCTTTTGATCCAATAAGAGCACTAGAAATATTAGCTGTCTCTATTCTCTGGCCTTTAGAACTGGCCATTTTTGTATTAATTATTACAGGCATAGTTCTAACGCTTCTCATTTTGACGCGAGAAGATGATAGTGATTATGCTGGAGAGGAATATCACTAAAAATGAATTTTCCTCTCGTCTTACTTAAAAGGGGTGGATCCTCGTGATTCACCCTTTTTTCTTGTGTAGAGACTCTAAATAGGCTAAATTGCGATACCTTTATCAGAAAAGATCTTTTAAAATTCAAATTGGAAGGAGGACAATAATATGCCAAAAATATTTTACGCGATAATGATGACGTTTTTGTTAGTCATCATTACTCTTGGCCTTACGGCCTTTATTAAGACTGGGGAAATCCCAGTGTTGGTAAAAATCGTTTTAAGCTTCCTTGTCGTCCTTTGGTGTTTAGTGGGCGCTCTTATCTGCGCCAACTACTATGACGAAGCGAAGAAAAGAAAGACGATAATCCCGATGTGGTATTTTCTTTTATGGCCATTTATTAATGGCCGCATTAGAAAAAAATTAAACCCCAATCGAAACACTTAAGGAGGTGAGTCTTGATAAAGGTTCGGGGATTGAGCGTTTCTGTTCAATCCCCTTTTTCTTGCGCTTAAATTTGAATTATGAATAATGAATTAGGGATTAAATCCAAAATCCAAAGCATCAAATCCCAAATAAATTACAATGACCAAAATTCAA
>CAZPDC010000046.1:1671-5945 GCA_964585215.1 uncultured Candidatus Peribacteria bacterium | reverse complement strand
ATTCCAGCCTCTACATTCTACCTTCTAACTTTCACTCTTTAATCTTGACTTTTTATGTAAAGCTTGTATGATGTGGTACTTTATGTTTTTTTATGTCCACTGCCCCTGTATTAGAAATTCCAGAGTTATGGCCAGGTAAAAATCCACAACCAGAACGAAAAACTGAAGAAAGGGTTTTGATAGTTTGTTATGGAGGATTAAAAGGTATCTTTGAGATAGCTGATTTTATTAAAAGAGAAAAACTAGATCCTGATCTGGTGGATTTTGAATTTGTGCCTGCCTTGAAGTTTCTGCTGCAAGTTCCTGTGAATGGCCATGAAAAAATTTTTATGGGTAATTATTTTCCCGGTAAAGATATGGATAAGTTAAAAAAATTTATCGCCAATTACCGCGATAGAATTTGCTTACTGTTGGATAAACAAACATTGGTCAACCCGGATAGTCCTGTGCTTGAATTTCCCGCGGAAAAGATTTTGGAACTACAAAACCCCAATCGTTCTAAGAAAAAGACCGCGATTATCCGTACGGTTTTGGATCGTTGTCCTTATGATAACGAAGTGCGTCGACAAGCGATTTTGTTTTTACTGGGAGATGAAAAGGCACGCAATTTTTTAATTGATTTACTAAAAACAGCGGAGCATCCCAAAGATCACGCTCGGCGACTGACCCTTGAAAATAAATGTAAGAAATTAACTGCTAATTTGATAAAGAAATTAAGTCAAAACAGACAAGGTAATACTGTTTTTGTAGATACGCGTTCGTATGATTGGCGGGAGTTTGATTTAAAAGCTTTAACAGAAGAGGGGTTGAAACAAGCTGATTTCTGCGTGGTTTTGATTTCCGATTACAACAAAGAGAAAAATGAGGAGCGAGATTTTATTACTGTCGCGACAAGAAGGGACGTGGATTTAAGAATGGTTTTTAAATTATTTGATCAGCAAAAAAGCCATAAGGTCATTTTGCCTTTAGGGGAAAACTGGTCTAAAGAGAAGGTCCTGGAAAGACTCCGAATAGAAAAGTGAGTAAAAAAGTTATAAAGTCATAAAGTGATGGAGTGATGGGAGAGAGAAAATTTCTAATTAACCTAATTGACCTAATTTCTAAAAAGGAGGGGAGAAAAAAGATAATAGATTCTAGGTGTTAGGTGACACAGTTAAAGTGGGCTGATGGCGCGGAGTTCCCGTACGATTTTTTTAAGTTTGCCTACTGTATAATCCAGCTCTTTTTGAGTGGTATAGCGGGAAAAAGTGAAGCGCAAAGAACCGTGCGAATCCTCATAGGGTTTGCCGAGGGCAATAATCACGTAGTCGGACTGGAGGTTTTTTTGCGCGCAAGCGGAACCCGTGGAAACAGCAATTCCTTCCAAGTTTAATCTTAAAGCAAGCGCCTCGCCCTCGATGCCCTTAAAAGTGACATTAAGATTATAAAAATCGCGGTATTCTAAACTGCCGTTCAATTCCAAGTGGGGAATTTCTTTTTGCAACTTATTCCAAAAATAAACTGGCAACTGGCAACTGGCAACTGGCAACTGGCATAATTCAACCGCTTTAGTGAGGCCGACTATTCCAGCAATATTGGTGGTGTCGTCAATTTCTTTTTGAAAACTGAACTGAAAAGGCTTGCGCGCGTACATCAGACCGATGCCCTGTGGTCCGTGGAATTTGTCCGCGCTGGCGGTCAGAAAATCCAGGGGCATTTTTTGCAGGTCGTATTTAATTTTACCGAAAGAAAACTCCGCATTGAGATGGATTTTCAAAGCGGGATCTTGTTGCTTAAGTTGAAAAATTTTTTCCAGATCCGGTGTGACACCAATGGCGTGATTGAAGTGGGAGCAGGATAACAATTGACAATTAACATTTGACAATTGACAAGTCTCAAGGAGGCCGTCACGATTTACTTTTAAATAGGTGGCGGTGATGCGGCCGAGTTTTTCCAGTTTTTTAAGGGGAGTTAAAATGGAAGAATGTTCAATGATGGAAGTGAGGACGTGAGGTTTAGAAATGCTAGGAAAAATTTCCGGGATGTTTTCCAAAATCAAGCGGTTGCCCCAAGACGCGTCCGGAATGAAATAGATTTCTTCCGGTGTGACATTTAAATATTCCGCGATTAGCTTGCGACACTCCGCTACTTTTTTTTGATTTTCCAAAGCGCCGGAGTAAAGTCCGGAAGGCAGTTGAAACTTTTTGGTTAAATAAGGCCGCATAGCGGCCAGAACCTCTGGCGCCAACTTGGTCGTGCGATAATTATCAAGATAAACCCGCATAAAGTTATTTTTTGGAAACTTGCTTATTTACCTTCTACCATTTCGTCCGTAATTGGAACAAATTCAAGTTTATTATCTTTTATTTGCTTAAATTCTTCGTCTGAAGGAGAATTATTGACAGGACTGCCAAAACTAACGCTTATATTTTCCGAGAGATCGTCCATTAACATTTCTTTAGTGATCTTTTCGCCGTGTTCAAATTTTTTTGCTTTTTTCCAGTCTTCAAGCGAGGGTGGATTATGGGGATCGCAACAAATAGTCATATTACTAGTTTTATCGTTTTTGTCATCGTCAAGATTTGGAATAATTTCACCTTCGCACAGTTTTGCAATTAATCGCTTCACCTTCGCGATTGTTTTTTTTATCATTCGCACAGATTCTTTTATGGGATCTTTCACAACTTTTTTAGTGGTTGCTTCAAGCTCTTTTTTGTTTACAAAAAACTGTCCGTCGGATTTATTTTCTGAAACATTCTTGTTTGGCTGATCATTTTCCATAGGGGTTGGTTAAATTATAAACTTGGTGGAATAGTTAATGTCCTTCGACAAGCTCCGCACTGTTTGATGCCTTTTAAAATGTAAGTGTAGAACATTAAGCGAAGCGTTAGCGTAGTTTAATGGTGGGCAGGGAGGGATTCGGACCCCCGAAGGCCGGAGCCAACAGATTTACAGTCTGTCCCATTTGACCGCTTTGGTACCTGCCCAAAAGAAATGAAGAATGAATTAGGAATTATAAAAACGTTAGAAGTTACGTCCTGCTTCGCGAAGGCTTCGCAGGACACTCTTTTTGACAACCAAATCATAGATTTGGGTCAAAAAGGTGGAGCCACCTGTCGGGATTGAACCGACGACCCTCCGCTTACAAGGCGGATGCTCTACCACTGAGCTAAGGTGGCGTATTTTTTTCTGATTTTCAAAGATTGCCGATCTTTAAGTTTTTTTCCGGCTTCCCTTGCAGGGAAGGCTCTACTCCCGCTAGGCGGGACTAATTCTGGCTACAAAATTCTCTGCGCTGACACTTGAGAATTTTGGCCATCATTGAGCACTGAGCTAAGGTGGCAGGATGATTTAAAAGGTAAGGCTATAGTATTGAAGGAAGTCTGTTTAGTCAAATAAAATGTCCCCCAAGCAGCTATTCCTGGGGGATAAATCTAATACTTTATCTTTTTGAGCCACCAAAGCAGGCGACCCCAAAAAGAATAAAATTTATGCACGAAAGGCAGGTTGATATCAGAATTTGTAATTTCAATATCGTTGCCTTCTGTTGTAATACGCTCTCCGTCTAACATAAAGTAATGCTCTTTAGGTCTTTGTAGGCCTATTTTAATGTGTCGGGCGGGGCGATTGATGCTCCTTAAATGATTCTTGGGCATCCAACCTCGGATAGCCAGAGGTAACAGGAGTACAATCATTAAGGAGCTAAGATCATAACCTAGAAAAAAAGATTTGTCACCTCCGTCAGTCTGGCCACGATAGGGTTTGACCAACCAAGGAATTAGAGAACGAATTCTGCTGATAGAAACAACCAGATGTTGGGCCTGAAAACAAAGGTTTCCATCCAGCCAAATCTGGGTGTTGAATTTTTTAAGCAAAGAAGAATATTCGTTTCTATATCCAAAGGGATAGAACAGGGCAGCAAAACAACTTTTCAGAAAAAGACCACACCCTTTCCAAAAAGTTCTTTCTTCCCCTGACCTGTTGTTAAACAGAAAAGCAACCCGTTCCACGGCTCCCATCATGAACACAAAGCCGTAATTCACCCCTTCGTCTGTTTTGACCTTAAGGGGACGACGATAATAAATAGGCAAATCCTGTCCTCTTTTTACTTTTTGGTTAACCAGTTTTAACAGTCTTTGCGGGCTGATAAAACGAAACCCCAGCGATTTAAAAACTACCTTGAGTGAACCTCCGCCGAGTAATAGGATAACAGGATAATCCTTGATGACACGGTCCTTCTTCCATTGAATCAATATTTTGTTGATTTCCAAAAGCGATCCGTCTCCTCCCCAAAC
>CAZPDC010000046.1:0-1571 GCA_964585215.1 uncultured Candidatus Peribacteria bacterium | reverse complement strand
GTTTGTATTGCGCCATTTTTGCACCTCCTTAGTTTAGTATATGGGCATACTGGTTTATTCGTTTTTGTAGCTTATTTCCTTGTTTTCAAGGAACAAATGGTCTTGCATTTTAATCCATTTTACTCTCTACACAATCTCAATCTTCCCATCGTACTTGCACCGCATAGGTGGAAATGGGTTAGGGCTTGAGAAATCTTTCCGGGATGAATTCGGTGGGTAGTTGGAAAACATTGAGATGGTCCAAGGGATCCACGTGTTGACTATCTTTAATCATCTCAAAATGTAAATGCGGACCCGTGGTAATCAGTCCCGCGCCCACGGTGCCCGGCGTGCCACCGGAAAGGGCAATGGTCTCACCGGCTTTGATCAATTGACCTTCTTTGACCAGAATCTGCGAGAGATGTCCGTAAACAGTTTGGAAATTAGCTAAGTGCGCCAAGACTAAAAAGCTATATTCGTTTACTCCGCCCGGTCGTACTTTGACCACATAGCCATCATCCGACGCCAAAAGGGGAGTGCCCTGCAAAGTGGGAATGTCAATCGCGAGATGTTCCATGCCAAAGATGGCTTGGTATTTTTGATCTTTAAAATAAGCGCTTAAGCCGAGGTAGGGGTTCACGGGCCAGTTGAAGCGGGCCAACTGCTGCTCTTTGGAAGAATCCTGTAGGGGTTTTGATTCCGCTTGAGTGGTTTTAAAAGCCGCCAATTTTTCTTCAACACCCACTAGTCGGCTTTGAATACGGGTGATTTCTTCCGCGGAAAGCTGTTGCTCCAGTCGTGCTTGTTTTAAAAGTGCCTGATACTGGCTCTCCCGTCCTTGAGTTTCTCGCGCTAGCTGTTTTTTGGCTTGGAGCTGATCGGTTAGATTCTGTTGAGAAATCTGAAATAAATCTTGGAGTACAAGCAGTTCAGCATGAGTTTTAAGCAGTGCCTTTTCTCTTTCGGCAAGTTTGGTCTGAATGAACCACAGTTTTTTTAAGGGACTGAAATAAGTCTTTAACAGAAGTTCTTGGGGGTCGGTTGGAAAAAGGGGAATGGTTTTGAGTGCAAAAAGAGAGGGTTGAGTTTTAAGAGGAAAGAGGGTGGGATGATGCAAAAGTAAATCCAAAAACTGTACCAAAGTTTTTTGGCGCAACTTAAATTCAATCTGGATCTGATCCTTTTGAGCTGTATTTTGCGCCAATAAACTTTCCTGTTCGGTAATTTTTTTTTCAATCAAGCCGATCTGGTATTGGGTGGAATTCAGTTGTTCCGCCAGGTAGTTAAGTTGGCTTTTTAAATCGGTCAGTCCTAGTTGAGTTTGTTGCAGGATTTGGTCATAGTCTTGGATTTTGTTTTGCGAGAGATTGAAGTTTTCATAATATTTTTCCAAGTCGCGCCGGTTGCGAATAAGTTCTAGACGCGTGTACTTTTTTTCCGAACCGCTTTTCTGTTGCAGAAGTTGTTGATACTGTTCCAGTTGCTGTTTAATCTCGGTGGAAGTCTCCGCGGCGCTGGCCTGACTAAAAAGCGTGCTACAGGCACAGCCCAAAATCAAAAGCAGTAAAATGTTTTTAAGCTTTAACACGGTT
>CAZPDC010000045.1:0-5980 GCA_964585215.1 uncultured Candidatus Peribacteria bacterium | reverse complement strand
TCATCTCACCAAACTTGCGGATATCTTCCAGTCTCAATTCCAGACCATTATCCAAATAAAAAATATGCCGCACGAATTTTTCCCGTGGCACACCAGACTGACGCACTAAAAAATGTCCAGTCATCCGGAAGTGCGTCACCCAAATCAAATTTTCCAATTCAATCAAAACGTATTTCGCTCGTCGCGTCACTCGCACAATTTTTTTCCCCACTAATTCGGTCTGAAAAATCCGCAGACTAGGATGAAGAGCCTTGGGAGTATCTGTCCAGATTCTAATCACTTTTCTACCCAGCAAACTTTTTTGTAAATCCCGCGTCTGCGTTTCCACTTCAGGAAGTTCCGGCATAAAAATCATTAAAAACCTAAAAACATTAAATCATTAAAACAAAGAAGGGGCAATCTCATGTCCCTCTATTTTTATGTTCTCGTGCTTGCGGATCATACGCTTTTTCCTTTGAGAAAGTTTTGAGGTAAATTATTTAACCTTCCTCTAAAAGACTCTTCCTGTGTCTGCCCCCTTGATAAGGGGGGTTGGGGGGTTTGAGTTTCTTACTTCCTTGATAAATCCCCCAACCCCCTTTATCAAGGGGGCTTTAGGAGGGGAACTTATTTAATCAAAGAAATTAGCGTATGATCCGATTTTTATGTTCTCGTGCTTGCCCTGTACCGAATGGTATCAGGGTTCTCGTGTTCCTAGTATCTCGCCAAATGCGCGAAAGCTTTGTTGGCTTCAGCCATTCTGTGCACATCTTCTTTCTTTTTGACTGCCGCGCCTGTATTTTCGGCCGCCTCCATTAAAACATCAGTTAATTTCTTATACATCGGACGTCCCTTACCCTTAC
Organism: uncultured Candidatus Peribacteria bacterium; assembly: GCA_964585215.1. GTDB lineage: Bacteria > Patescibacteriota > Gracilibacteria > CAZPDC01 > CAZPDC01 > CAZPDC01. The sequence goes on along the minus strand of CAZPDC010000045.1, from coordinate 5,138 downwards.
GGGCGATGTCTAAAATCCAACGAAAAGCCAGCGCGCGTTGACGACTATGTTTTACTTCCACGGGAATCTGAAACACGCCTCCACCGATACGCTTGGGACGTACTTCCATAATCGGCATCACATTTTCAATGGCCTGCTCAAAGGTTTTGACTGGATCTTTACAACCCTTGGTTCTTAACCCCGCTAAGACATCCTGAAAAATCTGATTCGCGATACTGCGCTTACCACCGTGCATAATATAACCAATGAACTTTTCTTGCAGTTCAGAAGAACTTTCAGGAATACAGATTCTAGCTTTAACCATACTGCTCTTTAATTTTAACAACTAAATTACTTTTTAGGACGTTTAGCTCCGTATAAACTTCTGCCTTGTTTGCGGTTAGCCACCCCTTGGGTATCCAATACTCCCCGAATGATGTGGTAGCGCACGCCCGGCAAATCCTTAACCCTGCCACCACGCAGTAAGATCACCGAGTGCTCTTGCAGATTGTGCCCGATTCCAGGGATATAGGCAATCACTTCTTCTCCGTTAGTTAACCTCACTCGCGCCACCTTGCGCAAGGCTGAATTGGGTTTTTTGGGAGTAGTGGTATAAACCTTCAGACAAACGCCTCTTTTTTGAGGATTACCCTTACGTAAAATCAGACTCTTATTCTGAAGTGAATTAAGCATTTTTTGTAAGGCAGGCGTCTTGCTTTTCTTGCCCGCTTTACTTCGCGGTTTTCTAATTAGTTGATTAATGGTTGGCACAGATGAATATTAATTATAGATAATTGGCTAAAGGTAGATTGGTTAATTAGTTAATTGGTCTATTGGTTTACCAGTTTATCAGTTCTCCTATTTTTATGTTCTAACGTTTTCATGTTTCTCTTCTCTGTCACTTTATGACTTTGTGACTTTATCACTTTCTTCTGTGGCGGCATTTTATCAGCGCGCGCTAGTAAGTCAATTCCCTATACTGTGTCTTCAATCGGCTTCACGGCTAAATCATTCACCAAGCTCGTGGCCGCTCCTAGCTCTAGTTGTTGTTTTGCTAAAGAATCACGGTAAATTTGCCCAACCGGAATCTTACGCCCAATGATGACATTTTCCTTGAGACCTTCCAAACCATCCACACTTCTGCGCGTGGAAGCTTCTACAAGACAACGAATGGTTTCTTGAAAAGAAGCGGAAGAAAGCCAACTTTCCGTGGTTAGCGCTACTTTGGTTAAACCCATCAATAGCCTTTCTCCGTAAACTTCCTTTTTACCTCGTTTTTTTAATTCCGCGTTCAGACGATTAAGTTTGATGTAATTCAAAATTTCTCCCGGCAAAAACACAGAATCTCCCGGATCCACTACTCTTACTTTTGAACACATCTGTTTCACAATAATCTCAATGTATTTATCGTTAATAGTTTGCCCTTGAGAAGCGTAAATACTTTTTACTTCCCGCACAATGTACTGTTGTAAGAACCGAATGCCTTTAAGCTTTATCAGTTGATGCGGATCAAAATGCCCCAAAGTGAGCGGATCACCTTTTTGCACCGTATCGCCCTGCTTCACCTTCAAGATGGAATTGGTGGGAATGGTATAGACTTTTTCTAAGTGTTCTTGGTGACGAATGATTACTTTCTTATCACTTACTTTTTCCACGATTCCCCCTATTTTAGCACGCACTAGATTTTTATCTTCCAAGGAACGAGCTAAGATTTGTTTCTCTTTGACCTCTTCATTATATTTCACGATGGGGTAAAAGGAACCATACAGTGTGTATTCATCTTTTTCTAACTCCGTGGAAATCAGAGTAAGCCTGACCGCTTCTTTTTTACGTTCCAAGGAAACCTTACCATTGAATTCGGCCAACACAGCGGGAGTTTTTGGAGTTTGCGATTCGAACAATTCTTCCACGCGAGCCAAGCCTTGAGTAATATCCCCTTCTTCGGAAACAATACCTCCTTTATGGAAAGTGCGCATAGTCAACTGAGTACCAGGCTCACCAATAGACTGTGCTGTAATAATACCCACCGGTACGCCTATTTCTACCAACTTATTTGTGCCTAAATCCCAACCGTAACATTTCTGGCATACTCCATTTTCGATGCGACAATCCAAAACAGAATAGACCGTCACCTTAACGATATTTTTCTTTTTAATTAAATTTAAAATTTCCACATTAATCTGCACTCCCACGTCCACTAAAATCTCGCCTGTTTCAGGGTCAATCAATGGCTCTTTTAAAGTACGACCAAAAATTCTTTTTTCAAATTCTTCACCGATTTGTTCACTTTCTGCTTTATTAAGCTCTAAACCCTCCTGCTGACCACAGTCCGCTTCTTTCACAATCACATTCTGTACAGAATCCACTAAACGTCGAGTCAGATAACCCGCTTCCGCAGTCTTTAGGGCAGTATCAGATTTGCCTTTGCGACCGGCATGACTAGCAATAAAATATTCCAAAATAGAAAATCCTTCCTTGAAAGAAGAGATCACTGGCAATTCAATAATCTCGCCACTGGGATTCATCACCGAACCCTTCATGCCCGAAAGTTGGATAATATTGTCCCAACTACCTCTGGCTTTAGAGAAGAGCATATACCAAATATGGTTATACGCCGGAAAAATCTTTTTTAGCTCTTCCGTGATTTTACTTTTGGCTTGTACCCAAACTCTAACGGAAAGTTTATGTTTTTCTTCCGCGTTAATATAACCTTTCCAATAACGGTTCGCGACTAGTCCCACTTTTTCAGACGCGTCGTTGATAATTCCCTCTTTCGCGGGACATTCCACCATATCCGCATATCCAATGGAGATACCTGAATCAGTCACATAATCAAAACCGACCTTTTTAATCGCGTCACTCATATCCGCGGTTGGTTCAATACCCAACTTTTCAAAACACTCTGCTAGAAGCGATTTGAGTTCTGTTTTGTTCATAGATTGATTAATAAACTGCAGGGACTGCGGCACCACCTGATGATTAAAAATCATTCTGCCCAAAGTGGTTTCAATCAATTCCTTACCCCAGCGCACCTTGACTTTGGCTTGTAATTCAATTTCTTTGGCCTGATAGGCTCGCATTGCCTCATCTAAATCAGCAAAAATCATCCCTTCACCCTTTAACCCTTCTCGTAGTAAAGTCAGATAATAACAACCCAAGACCATATCCAGAGAAGGATTGATAATCGGCTCCCCATGTGAAGGTTTTAAAAGATTATTACGAGAAACCATAATCTCTCGCGCTTCTTTTTGAGCTCGACTAGAAAGTGGCAGATGCACCGCCATTTGGTCACCATCAAAATCAGCGTTAAACGCTTCGCACACTAAGGGGTGAATTTGAATCGCCTTCCCTTCAATCAAAACTGGTTTAAAAGCTTGAATCCCCAAACGATGCAAGGTAGGTGCCCGATTTAAAAGCACATAGTAATTATCCGTGATTTTTTCCAAGATATCCCAAACTTCTTTGCGATTAGATTGAATGACTTTTTCCGCGTTTTTAATATTGTAAGCCAGCTCCTTACGCATCAATTCTCCAATCACGAAAGGTTTAAATAAGCGCAAAGCCATTTCTTTAGGCAAACCGCATTCGTGTAATTTGAGATTGGGTCCTACCACAATCACAGAACGACCGGAATAATCCACGCGTTTACCTAAGAGATTCTGTCTAAACCGTCCCTGTTTGCCCTTCAGCATATCCGAAAGCGAACGCAATTTACGGCGTTCATTTACATTAAAAGTAGTTTTGCCTTGGCGCGCGTCACTATTCAGCAGCATATCCACCGCTTCCTGCAACATTCTTTTTTCATTGCGGCAGATGACCTCCGGCGCGTCAATTTCAATCAATCTTTTCAGACGATTATTTCGGTTAATCACGCGTCGGTATAAATCATTTAAATCAGAAGCGGCAAAGCGTCCTCCGTCCAATTGCACCATCGGACGCAAATCAGGGGGCAACACCGGTAAGACGGTTAGAACCATCCATTCCGGCCTGACCCGCGCTTTCAACATATTCGCGGCCAGATTCAATCTTTTGATAATGCGTTTTTGTTTTTGGCCAGAAGTTCTATGCAATTCTTCCTTGCGTTCCTCCACAAATTTCTTTAGATCCAGATCCGCGATCATTTTACGAATCGCTTCCGCTCCAATCCCCGCTTTAAACACATGGCCAAATTTCATGGAAAAATCACGGTAATCCAGTTCCGAGATGACTTTGCCCTTGACCAGATTTTTTAAAGCTTCCCGTATCTTGAGGTGACTCTCTTCAAACTCTTTCAACTTTTCCGCGAATTCGCTTTCCACTTTTTCAACCAACTCCTTTTTTTCCCGATCCGCGCCAGACTCTTTATTCACCTTTTCAACTTCCTTCTGGTAATCTTGCTGCAACTGTTTTTTGTAATTCTTAAATTCGTCCATAAGCTCCTTGAGTGTGTGTTTTTTTTCCTCTTCGTCCACCTCGGTAATCACATAAGCGGCAAAATAAACCACTTGCTCAATCTTTTTCACTGGCAAATCCAAGAGAATCCCTAAACGACTAGGAGTTGAACGTAAATACCAAATGTGCGTGACCGGTACCGCCAATTTAATATGTCCCATCCTTTCCCGTCGTACAATATTGCGAGTTACTTCCACGCCGCATTTCTCACAGACCACCCCCTTGTAACGGATTCTTTTGTATTTCCCACAGTAGCATTCCCAGTTTTTAGTAGGACCAAAAATCTTTTCGCAAAAAAGTCCTCCTCTTTCTGGTTTTTGTGTGCGGTAATTGATTGTCTCAGGCTTAACCACTTCCCCATAAGACCACGATAAAACCTCTTCCGGGGAAGCGATTGAGATGGCAATCGCGACAAACTCACTACTGGGATTTTGAGTTTGCGACATAGGAAACTACAAATTAAAAAATCAAAATTTAAAGTTCAAAATTACAACTCAAAGTTTAAAAATCTCTCTTCTCTGTCATTCCGTACTTGATACGGAATCCATTTTTCCTATTTATGGATCCTGAATTTAATTCAGGATGACAATAAAAAATTAACTAACCGATAAGCTATTAATAACTTTTTTTGATCTGCCTTACGCCATTTGCTCTTTGCTACATGCTATGTGCTCTTTTAGAACAGGTCCTCGTCTTTACTTTCTTCTTCCACCACCTTGACGGTTTTA
>CAZPDC010000044.1:0-6236 GCA_964585215.1 uncultured Candidatus Peribacteria bacterium | reverse complement strand
GTGCCACTGCTTTCTATGTCTGATTCTTTTTTCAAACTAAAAATCTACTGCCCCTGATAAAGGGGGCTCGCCATGCACCGTCTGGTGTCGTGGTAGGGGGATTTATCAAGGAAGTAAGGAACTCAAACCCCCTTTCTCCCCCTTATCAGGGGGACAAAACAAAAAAACTTTCCCATCTCCCCTTTTAAAACCCCCCTCCATCACCTCCTTCTCAATTAGGGTCAACCTTGCCAGCCACACAAAAACCACTAAACTTTAGGAAGAAGCTGGAATTTAGAATTTTGAATTTGGAAGTTAAAATATAATACTTACCTCACTTTGTGACTCTGTGACTTTATCACTTTATCACTCCATAACTCCATAACTTTAAACCTTCTAACTTTTACCCATCATGCGCGTACTTTCAGGCGTGAAGCCCACGGGTGAGCAGACTCATCTCGGCAATTATTTCGGCGCGATGAAGCGGTTTGTGGAACTGCAAGATCAACACGAATGCCTTTTTTTCGTGGCGGGCTACCACGCTCTGACCACTATTCAAGATGCCTCGCAAATGGAAAAAAACTCAACCGAAGTCGTGCGAGAATATTTGGCAATTGGACTGGACCCGCAAAAAGCACATCTTTTTTTACAAACTGCTGTACCAGAAGTCACCGAGTTAGCCTGGATTTTGAATTGCGTCACTCCCATGGGACTTTTGGAAAGAGCACACGCTTACAAAGACGCGCTAGCTAAAAATAAAAGTGTGAACGTGGGAGTTTTTGATTACCCTGTTTTAATGGCGGCTGACATTTTAATCTACGATTCTGACTTGGTTCCGGTGGGTAAAGACCAAAAACAGCACGTGGAAATCGCGCGGGATCTCGCGGAATCTTTCAATCATATTTTCGGTGAAACTTTTAAACTGCCTGAACCACTCATTGATGAAACCACTCAAACTATCCCCGGACTGGACGGACAAAAAATGTCCAAAAGTTATCACAACACGCTGATGCTGTTTGAAACAGAAGAAAATATCCGCAAAAAAATTATGGGTATCCCCACAGATTCCAAAACCGTCGCCGAACCCAAAGATCCCAACCAGTGCAATCTCTATCAACTCTACAAACTTGTTGATCCCGCGGGGGCAGAAACCTTAGCTAAACATTATCAAGCGGGCGGTTTGGGTTATGGAGAAATTAAACAAAGGCTGATTGAAAAAATTCTAGCTTTTCTAAAACCCCTGCGTGAAAAATACCAAAGCATCACTGAAACAGAAATCCAACAAACCCTGAAAAAAGGAGGAACATTCGCTAAAAAATTAGCCCAAGCCAAAATACAAGCAGTGAGAAAGAAGGTAGGATTCCCAATCTACTAGTCCACCATTTCATTTTTAAATTTTTTTGCTTTTCCTGTAAAACTAACTATCCTCTGTTCAAGTTTAATTTTCACGGCTTTTAACTTTTCCTTCTGCCGACAAAATATATCATCGTGACAGGTGGCGTCTGTAGTTCCTTAGGTAAAGGAATCGCTGCGGCATCTATTGGTATGCTTTTAAAACGCAGCGGTTTGAAAGTCACTATGCAAAAGTTGGATCCTTATCTCAATGTGGATCCCGGCACCATGAGTCCTTTTCAACATGGGGAAGTTTTTGTGACGGACGACGGGGCGGAAACCGACATGGACCTCGGTCATTATGAACGCTTCATTGATGAACCACTCACCACTCTTTCTTCGGTTACCACGGGTAAAATCTATTGGCAAGTTCTTAATAAAGAACGTCGCGGAGAATACTTAGGCAAGACCATTCAAATTGTTCCGCATATTACCAACGCCATCAAGGAGGCGATCCGGGAAACCGCTAAAAAGTCCAATTGCGACGTGATGATTGTGGAAATCGGCGGCACCGTGGGAGATATTGAAGGCTTGCCTTTCTTGGAAGCCGCGCGCCAACTGCACCGCGAAGAAGGAGAAAGCAATGTGCTTTTCGTGCATTTAGTGCTTTTGCCTTTTTTGGCCGCCAGTAATGAAATCAAAACCAAGCCTGCCCAGATGAGCGTGCGGGAACTGCATGGTATCGGCATTTCTCCTGACATTTTACTGGCGCGGGCCGACCACCCCATTAAGGACGAACATTTACAAAAGCTTTCTCTTTTTTGTGATGTGGATCGTGAAGCGGTGATTCCCGCTCCCACCATCAAAACCATTTACGAAGTACCCCTCAATTTCGCGAAGGCCAACATGACTAAAATTATCGCTAGAAAACTCAAACTTAAAGAGCTAAAACCCAAACTGGACGACTGGGAGAAGTTGGTTAAAGTAATTTTGGAGGAAAAACCGGCCTTGCATATTGGTCTTTCCGGTAAATACACTTCTCTGGAAGACGCTTATATAAGCGTGATTTACGCGATTAAACATGCTTGCTACCACTTCAAAAGAAGACCCATGGTCCACTGGATTGATACGGAGAAGATTGAAAAAAATGATAAAAGCGAATGGAATAAATTGAAAAAATGCGATGGCATCGTGGTACCGGGTGGTTTTGGCGTACGCGGCACAGAAGGAAAAATTAAAGTCGCGCAATATTGTCGTGAAAATCAAGTCCCCTATCTGGGACTTTGTCTAGGAGCGCAGATTATGACCATTGAATTTGCCCGCAATGTAGTTGGCCTCAAAGGAGCAACCTCGGAAGAATTTGATCCCAAAGCCAAACATCAAGTAGTCCACTTTTTACCAGGACAATCGGAAACACGTTCCAAGGGCGGTACTTTAAGGCTAGGCTCTTGGCCCTGCCAGTTGAAAAAAGGCACCTTGGCTTACGCGGCTTATGATGCAAAGTTAATTCACGAACGTCATCGTCACCGCTATGAGTTTAATAACCACTACCGCGAAAAACTGGAAAAAGCGGGACTGATTATTTCCGGCGATTCGCCCGACCGCAAACTGATGGAAATCGTGGAGATTAAAAATCATCCTTTTATGCTGGGATCTCAATTCCATCCTGAATTCAAATCCCGCCCCGCCAGGCCTCATCCCCTCTTCCGTAAGTTCGTGGAAGTAGTGATGAAGAAGAAAGAAAAAGGGAAGTGATGGAGTGGTGGAGTGATGAAGTGATGAAGTTTTAAAAAACAGGGTCAGAATTTTTTATAAAATACAAAGTACTAAAGACTAAGTACAAATAAAGGAGTTGTTTGTTTTCGTTTTCGTCTTTTGTACTTCGTAATTTCAAATCATCTAGAAAGGTTTGACCCTGTTTTTTAAGCTCCGCCACTTTATGACTCTATGACTTTATGACTATTTTTTCTTTTCTTCCTCCTTTTTTTCTCCCCCAAACACTCCCTGAATAGAATCCACGGCCTCTTTGGTCTGATTCACGGCATTCTTCAGGTTTTTGGCGGTGTCTTCAATTTCCTTGGCAGTCTCCTGAATGTTTTGTTTAGTTTCTTCAAGCTGCTCCTTCGCGGAACTAAACAAGCCCTTCACTTGTCCCCAAGCATCCTCCAAAACACAGCCATCCAAAATTAAGGGAAAAAAGAGTACACAGATTAAAACCACGATTTTACGCATCCTTGGTTCTTTTAGCGGGTAAAGCTTTTTCAAACAGTTCTTTAAAACCGCCCTGATAACCTTTCATAAAACGTCCCACCATTCTTAGGTCTGTTTTGGTCACCGGAGCGACTAACTCAATTTTAGTTTCTGTTGGCGTAGTACCCTTTTTAATAGAGACATTTACCATCACGCCCAAACCGCATTTGCGACAAGTCGCTTCAATCACGCCTACGTCATCAAAAATATCCATCAATTCAAAATCGGCCGCCAAAAAAGCTTGGCCACACTCTGGGCAAACTATCTTATGCTGCACAAAACGAATAATGGAATGAAGTTGATGATAGAACAAGGTTGGAATAATGAATTAAGAAGTATGGATAATCAGGGAATCTAAACCCGAATTTCTAATATCTAATTTCTAAATAAATTCTCCTTCGACCCCGAGCTCAGGACCGAGGGGCAAATCCTAAGCACCAAATCACAAATAAATTACAATTACCAAAATCTAAAATCCAAAACCTTATAATTTAAAAGCAAGCGTATTTGAGTTTGATTTTTGATTTAAGAAATTTGAACTTAAATATTGTTCTCGTGCTTCGTAGTGGCTCTTCTACGCCCTGCGTAGCGACTTCGCAGAGCAGGGAATCTTACTTCGCAGAGTAGTAGCAGGGAGCTTTACTTCGCAGAGTAGCATGTAATTTGGGATTTGTAATTTGGTGCTTGATTAGGCATTAGATCAATTAGATTAATTAGAAATTTTCAATTTCTGTTACAGTTAGTCGCCAGTCGCCAGCCACTATTCTCATCTTCAATCCCCTCTTCTTTATACTCCTCTAGTTGAATTTTTCAAGACCGTGTTGGATTCTCGTGAGGCTTTCTTTTTTACCCAATACCTCCGCCACCTCAAACACTCCCGGGGAAAACAGTTTGCCCGTCAAAGCCACGCGCAGTGGCCAAAGTAGTTGTCCATTTTTCCAATTCAACTCCCCTACTTTACTCATCAAAACCTCTTTGATTTTTTCTTCTTTCCAATCCTTTTCTTCAATTTTTTCTAATGCTCCTTGTCCTTCGCTCAAAGCCATTCGCGCTATTTTCGCGTCCACCCCCATTTTATCATTCAAAAATAAACTTTGCTCAAATTCCATTTCATGAAAGAAAAATTCCAGCATCTCCGGTGCTTCGGACAGTAGTTTCAATTTTTCCTGAATCAACTTCACACATCTTTCTAAATGACATTTGACATTTGACATTTGACATTTGACATTCTTAAACCAATTCTGCTTATCAAGATAAGGAATAACCAATTCCACCAACTTACCTAATTCCATCTTTCGGATAAACATTCCATTCATCCATTTTAATTTATCTACATCAAATACCGCGCCGGCTTTGTGAATTTTTGTAATCTCAAATTGTTCAATTAATTCCTGTATTGTAAACACTTCCTGTTCCGTCCCCGGATTCCAACCCAAAAGCGCCAGATAGCTAATCAGGGCTTCCGGTAAATAACCCTTTTCTAAATAGCTTCCCACGGACACATCGCCTTTACGCTTACTCATCTTAGTACGGTCGGGGTTGAGAATCAGCGGAAAATGCGCGAACAGCGGCGGCTGCCAGCCAAAAAATTCATACAGTAAAAGATGTTTAGGCGTGGAGGGTAGCCATTCTTCCGTACGAGTCACGTGAGTAATCTCCATCAGATGATCATCCACCACTACCGCCAGATGATAGGTGGGAAAACCGTCGCTCTTTAAAAGCACTTGGTCGTCCAATTCCGCGCAATTAAAAGCTACTTCACCTCGAACTAAATCATTTAATTTAATTGTTCTTTCACGAGGAATTTTCATCCTCAAAACATAAGACTTGCCGGCATCTATCAACTTTTGTGTTTCCTCCTTGGAAAGACTAAGACAGTGGCGATCGTAACCCGTAGACCGACCAGCAGTTTGCTGTTTTTGTCTTAGTTCCTCCAGTCTTTCCGCCGTGCAAAAACAAGGATAAGCTAAACCTTTTTCCCAAAGCTCTCGGGCATACTTTTGATAAAGCTCTAAACGATTACTTTGAATATATTCCCTAAACGATCCTTCGATAAACTTTGTAATAATTTCTTTCCAATCAGGAATTCTCTCTCCTTCTTTGATTTTCTGTGGACCAAATAATTCAAGGTCATTAACATTATTAAATTTAATCCCTGTCTCCAATAACACCATAATTAAATTTTCCACTGCTTGCTCCACCCCCCTTTTTTGATCCGTATCTTCAATCCGTAAAATAAATTCCGCTTGCTCCCCTCTTTGCTTGGCCTGTTGCACAAATAAATAACCATACAAAGCCGTACGCAGAGTACCAAGGTGCACGTAACCCGTGGGACTGGGAGCCAGACGCAAGCGAAGCATAGGGGTGGTTGATAAATTCCAAATTACAAATGCCAAATTACAAATAAATTCTAAATTCAAAATACTAAATTACAAATCTCAAATTCTAAGGATCATACGCTTTTTCCTTTGAGAAAATTTTGAGCTAAATTATTTAACATTCTTCTAAGAGACTTTTCCTGTATCTACCCCCCTGATAAGGGGGGTTGGGGGGTTTGAGTTTCTTACTTCCTTGATAAATCCCCCCACCACGACACCAGACGGTGCATGGCGAGCCCCCCTTATCAGGGGGGCATTAGGAATGAAGCTTATTTATTCAAAGTTATTTACGTATGA
>CAZPDC010000043.1:0-6396 GCA_964585215.1 uncultured Candidatus Peribacteria bacterium | reverse complement strand
AGAAGGTTAAATAATTTAGCTCAAAACTTTCTCAAAGGAAAAAGCGTATGATCCACTAAGTACAAAAGAGCAAAAAAAGAAATTTGTACTTCGTACTTAGTCCTTCGTACTTTATGCCCTGAACACTGTTTTTGTTCAAGAATGTGAGATTTGATAAAAAATTTTAAAACATACAGCGTAATATTTTTACATAAAGCAACCTTACTATTTTATCTTTTTAGTAAGCCAAAAAAGTAGAACAAAAAATTGTAACTCAATTTTAATTTTTTAAAATGTAGTGAATAAAAGTTTGTCACTAGAGGGGTGGCTCAATATACTCACGCTGTTCTTACTTTTTAAGCATCAGTAAAATATGGCAAAAAATTCCTTAATTGCGGGTTTGGATATAGGGAGTTCTAAAATTAGGACCGTAATTGGAATTTTAGAGGAAGGCAAAGGGGTCCCTAATATTATTGGAGTGGGAGTAGCTCCTTCTTATGGTATTCGTAAAGGGCAGGTTATTGATGTGGAAGAAACAATTAATAACATTTCCTCTTCCTTGGAGGATGCGGAAAGAATGGCAGGAGAACCAGTACACCATGTTTTTGTAGGAATTAGTGGAACACATTTGGAAACCTTTGATTGTAAGGGGGCAGTGGCGGTCAGCAAGGAAGAAATCACGGAAGAAGACGTGGATCGGGTTTTAGAAACGGCCCAGGCGATTTCTATTCCCAACAATAAAAAGGTGCTAAAGATCATCCCTAAGTTTTTTTGCATTGATGGACAGAAGGGCATTCGTTATCCAGTGGGCATGGTAGGTAAAAAACTGGAAGTAGAAGCGCACATTATCGCGGGTTCTACACCTGCCATTAAGAATATTGAAAAGTGCGCCCATGAAGCCGGAGTAGATATTGATGACATTATTCCTAATAATCTAGCCGCTCCAGAAGCGGTGCTTTCCAAAAGACAAAAGGAATTAGGGGTGGCCGTGATTGATATTGGTTGTGGTGGAACAAGTTTTACCGTTTTTGAGGAAGGTACCATGTTGTATACTACCGTGATTCCCGTGGGAGGTGAAAATGTGACCAATGACATTGCGATTGGTCTGCGCACTTCCATTGATGTGGCGGAAAAATTAAAAATTGAACATGGTTCTTGTTCCAAAGATGAAACGGGAGGAGAGGAAGAAATTAGCTTAGGTGATTTCAATAAAAACGAATCGGCAAAAATTTCTAGAAAACAAATGATAGAAATTATTGAGGCCCGTTATCGCGAAATTTTCTTTTTAGTGAGAGAGCAACTCCGCTTGATTCGGAGAGATGGAATGTTGCCGGGCGGAGTCATTTTAACCGGAGCAGCGGTCAAGATTCCCGGTGTGATTGACTTAGCCAGAGAGACCTTGAATTTACCGATTCAGATTGGATTTCCTTTGGAAGCGAATGGGGTAGTGGAGAAAGTGGATGATCCTTCCTATGTCTCGGCGGTGGGATTGCTTCTATGGGGTATGCATTTTGAGATACCTAATTTTTATAGTTTCAATCTGCAGAATTTAAATTTGTTAAAAAGAGTTAGAAGCTTGGGTGGCTGGGTCAGAAAAATTCTGCCTTAAGCTAAACTGAAAAACATTTAATCTACATACTTTATTCTTTAATTAGAACCAGCAATGAAAATCGATCCCAAAAAAAACCATTATCTTCCCCAAGAAGAATCTGCTTCTACTGACAACCTTTTTCGTTCTGTCTTCGCGGCCGTTCCGCGTAAAAAACCTACTGAAGTGACCTTGGATGTAAGCCCTGTTGCTAAGATTAAAGTAGTGGGGGTTGGTGGTGGAGGTTGCAACGCGATTAATCGCATGGTTAATTCCAATTTGATGGGGGTGGACTTCATTGCTGTAAATACAGACGCGCAAGCTCTTTATCACAATGAAGCGCCTCATAAGATTCACATTGGCAAAGCCGCGACGCGTGGTTTGGGAGCTGGTTCTAATCCAGAGTTGGGCAAGAAGGCCGCCGAGGAAAGCAGTGAAGAGATTAAATCGGTTTTGGCTAATTCTGATTTGGTTTTTATTACTTGTGGTTTGGGCGGTGGTACAGGCACGGGAGGAGCACCTGTGGTGGCTGAAATCGCGAGAGAACTTGACGCGTTAGTTGTCGGTGTGGTCACAAAACCATTTGCTTTTGAAGGACAAAGAAGATTTGCGCAATCTGAAGAAGGGTTGGTTAGATTAAAAGAGAAAGTAGATACTCTAATTACTATCCCGAATGACCGCATCCTTTCGATTATTGATAAGAAAACTCCTTTAACGGAAGCTTTTTCGGTAGTAGATGAAATTTTGCGTCAGGGCGTGCAGGGTATTTCTGATTTAGTGACGATTCATGGTATGGTGAATGTGGATTTCGCGGACGTTAAAGCCGTGATGCAACACGCTGGTTCCGCGCTGATGGGAATTGGTTATGGCACGGGTGAGAATCGAGCGGTGGAAGCGTCTCAGGCGGCGATTGACAGTCCCCTCTTGGAGCTTTCGATTAACGGAGCAAAGGGATTGCTCTTTAATATCACGGGTGGTACTGATCTCTCTATGTTTGAGGTGGATGAAGCGGCCAAGATTATTACCGAAGCGGCCGATCCTAACGCGAACATTATCTTTGGCGCGGTAATTAATGAACAATATACCGGTGAGGTAAAGATTACCGTGATTGCCGCGGGCTTTGATGAGGAAAGTGCCAAATTAACGGCTGCCCGCAAAAAAGATACTCTAGGCAAAGTTACTCAACCGGTGGGAACAGTGAATAGAATTAAAATTCTTGAAGAAGAATTGGATATTCCGGCTTTTATCCGCAATAAGGTCAAAAGTTAAACATATCGGAAGGGGTTAAAAGAGGGGGCTTAGCCCCCTCTTTTAAAAAGCTTTATAATCCTCTCTCTATTGGTAGAATAAAATCCCTTTATGCATTTAACTAAAAACTCACAATTTATTATTGTGATTCTCAACTCACAACTGGCAACTAATAACTCACAACTAGTATGTCCGAAACGCTTTACCGCAAATATCGTCCGCAGAATTTTGAAGCCGTGGTGGGACAAGATCCGATTAAACAAACTTTGCAAAACGCCATTAAACTAGGACGAGTCGCGCATGCTTATCTTTTTTGCGGTCCACGCGGTACGGGTAAAACTTCCTTGGCGCGTATTTTAGCAAAGGCGATTAATTGCTTAGCGATTGACCAAAAAACTGGCAATCCCTGCGGCAAGTGTGAGATTTGTCTCGCTATCGCGGAAGATAGACTAATGGATTTAATTGAGATTGACGCGGCTTCTAACCGTGGTATTGGTGAGATTAGAGATTTAAAAGAGAAGATTAGGTTTTTACCCACGCACGCCCGTGCCAAAGTGTACATTATTGATGAAGTGCATATGCTGACGAAAGACGCTTTCAACGCGCTTTTGAAAACCCTAGAGGAACCTCCGCCCCACGTTTATTTTATTTTGGCGACCACGGAAGCGCATAAAATCCCCCCGACCATCATTTCTCGCTGCCAGCGTTTTGACTTTCGTCGGGCCAGTGAAGCAGAACAACTGCAAAACCTAAAGAGAATTACCGAACAAGAACAGATTAAATGGGACACGGAAACTACTTTGGAGATTATCGCGCAAGTTTCAGAGGGCAGTTTTCGGGACGCAGTCAGCCTTCTAGATAAATTACACAGTGGAGGCAAAATCACTCAACAAGGCGTGCAAGATCAACTGGGTTTGTTAAACCGAGAAGCTTTTGTGGAAACTTGGCGCTGTTTGATAGAAAAAAAACCCAAGCAGGCGGTGGACCTGATTAATCAATTTTATTATCAAGGCACGGATTTAACCCAATTTACCAAAGAATTGATTGGTTTTTTACGAGAAAAACTACTTGAAGCAGTGGAGTCCAATGCGTTAACGGAAACTACCGCTCTTTTGAAAGTCATTCAACTTTTTGAAAAAGCTTATCGGGAGTTGAAAACCGCCTCTATCCCCCAGTTACCTTTAGAAACAGCGATTTTGGAAGCTTGCCAGAACACCTTTAACTTCAAGGAGGACAAAAAAGACAGTGGTTCTATTTTCCGCAAAAAAGAGGAAGTTAAAGAGATTCGCGAGGTTAAAGCCGCCGTGGTGGCTGTCAATCCGAAAGAAGTCAAACTCTTGAGCTTGGAAAACTTTCAGAAGCATTGGGAAAGTGTTTTAAACCAGCTGACTCCCGCCTCGGTAAAATTAATTCTCAAAGAAGCCAGTTTGCTGGGATTTAAAGAGCGGGTTTTATTGGTAGGAATTAAGAATAATTTTTTGTTGGAGAAAGTTTACGGAGCGGAACAGTTGCAACAACTGGAACAAGCGATTGAAAAAGTTTTTGGTGTTCCGATTCAAGTGAAGTATGAATTGATTAAAATGGAGATTTTATCTCAAGAGGAAATCCCCACCCACCGCGAATCCTCTGCTCTGACCAAAGAAGATGTCCAACAAATCTTCCAGTAATAAGTTATTTCTATGAAATTAGGTAAATACCAACATTATAAAGGTGAATTCTATGAGGTTATAGGAATTGCAAAGCACAGCGAAACATTGGAAGAATTAATTGTTTATCGTGCTCTTTATGATTCTGAAGAATTTGGTGAAAATGCTTTGTGGGTGAGACCAAAGCAGATGTTTCTTGAAAATGTAACTATTGATGGTAAAGATGTCCCCCGCTTTAAGTATGTTGAATAGTCAAGAAAAACTAGCGACATACCAACAAACTTGAGAATATAAGGATGTGTTAAAATAATATAAATTACTTTTATGGAAAAACTGGAGGCCTTAAAACAAAAACTTTACGACTTAAAACAACAGTATCCTGATAAAAACACGATCCTGCCAGATGAGATCAAACAAGAATTATTAAACATGTTGGATGTGTTAAAATAAAAGAGGCTTTTAATTTTACAAAAAATGCAAAGCTCGTTGGCAATCTTTGAAAATTTTAAAATTCGTCGGCATTATGATGAAAAAACTGAAATTTGGTATTTTTCCGTGATTGATATTATTTCCGCTTTAACAGAACAAACAAATTATCAGATAGCAAGAAAATATTGGAATAAACTAGCTGAAAGGTTGAGAAATGAAGGAAGTGAAGCGGTGACAAAATGTCACCAGTTGAAAATGTATGTATTTTTAAGTTCTTAAACAGAGCTATGGAAAATACTACGTGGCTTATGAAGAAAGGTACAAGCAGGTTCACAAAGAAGGACTTTTAAGAAGTAAAGCATAAAATTCCTTGCGCGAATGTTGCGCGAATGTTGCGCGAATCATGGTTTGGTGCTATGCTGTCTGATATAAACCTCTAAATTATGTTTGACCCCAAATATAAGCTAACTGACAAAATCCTGCATAACCTAATGGTCATTGCCGAAGCCAAGGGTATGATTGATCGCGCCAAAATCCTGCCCCAGCAAGAACTGCGCCTACGCCGTCAGGCTATTATCCGCATGACCCACCATTCCACGGAAATCGAGGGTAATGGTTTGGATATGAAACAAGTTGAGGCACTGTATGCCAAGAAAACCATTGACGCGCCGGAGCGGGATATTTATGAAGTAAAAAATTACCTTAATGTCTTGAAATACATTGCCAAAATGATTGCCGAGAAAAAACCTATAACCGAGCCGACAGTTCTGAAAATCCATAAATTGGTGGCTGATAAAACCCTGTCCCCTCAATTTTGTGGGCACTATCGTCCTGGTCCGATTTATGTAGTGCGTCGACACTTCGGTATGCCACAAGAAACATTATATACCGGACCTGGCGCCAAACAGGTTCCCAAACTAATGGCGGATTTTTTAGCTTGGCTGAAAGAGAGCGAAGTTAAAACCATAAACCCGGTAATTGTGGCCGCCATTGCTCATATGGAGATAGCCGCTATTCATCCTTTTAACGACGGCAATGGCCGCACGGCCCGAGCTATGGCCACCTTAATACTTTATCAACGTGGTTATGATTTTCGCCGCTTATTTGCGCTGGAGGATTATTATAATACTAACCGGCCGGCTTATTATAAAGCCATCAATTTAGGCAAGACTTATAATGAACGGTGTACGGACATTACTTCGTGGCTGGAATATTTTATCACAGGTTTCAAGGAAGAAATTGATGAAGTAAAAACAAAAATATTGCACTTAGACATGCGCGCAATTGGCGGGAAAATAAAGTCACAAATATACCTGACGCCGGAACAATTAAAAATTATCGATTTTTTAGACCAGATGGGCCGCATTGTCGTAAAAGATGTGGAAGAGATTTTATCTTGCCCGCGACGAACAGCACAATTACAATTACAAAAATTAAAAAAGATTAAAATGATTAAAGCCACTGGTAAAGGCAAGTCTACTGCCTATATCGCCAATTAATAACAAG
>CAZPDC010000042.1:0-6637 GCA_964585215.1 uncultured Candidatus Peribacteria bacterium | reverse complement strand
ATCTTCTGGTTCTTTTTGATCTTCCTCTTGAACAGATTATTAAAACGGCCAACCTAAAAAAAGTTGGCGAAAAATTTGAACTAGATAAAGAGTTCCTAGAGAAAAATCAATCTAGCCTTGTAAGGGTCTTAGAAAAACTTAAAGAAGAAATGAGTTTTTAGATTAATTCTGTGGAAAAAATCAATTCTCAAAAAGAAATAGCAAGCATTACAGGACAAATTATTAAACTAATCAATCCTCAAAAGATAATCCTTTTTGGATCTTCTGTTAAGAACGGATTTCAGGAAAACGGTGATCTGGATTTTTGTGTTGTTGTTAAAAATAATAGTAATATTGAAAAACTGATCGCAAAGCTCAATTTTCAAATTAAAACCTCGGTAAAATGTGATTTCATAGTTTCAACAGAAGAAGAAATGCGGCAATTTAAAAACAATATTACCAAAATACACTCAATTATTCATGACGAAGGTAAAACCGTATACAAAAAACTTCCAGTTTAAATTACACGAGTCGTTTGGCAAGTCTTGAGTTTGAGAGTTGATGCAATACAATGATCGTGCTAAAAAATCTTATGCTTACTAAAAAAGAAATTCAACACATCGCCAAACTGGCACGGTTAGAATTCACTGAAAAAGAACTGGTAAAATTTACCCAAGAACTTTCCAGTATTTTAGATTATATGGAGATTTTAAAGGAAGGGAACACAGAAAAAATAGAACCCGTCGCGCAAGTTACGGGGTTAAAAAACATAACCCGCACGGATGAAGTGCAAAAATGGCAAGCACCGGAAAAATTATTGGAATGTAGCGGGCAAACCAAAGAGAGAGGAATGCTTAAGGTACCAAGAGTGATTTAAAAAATTCCAAATTCCAAGCACCAAATTCCAAATAAATTCTCAATTATCAAAACTCAAATTTTCAAAACAAAAAATTACTTTTAATCATTTGAATTTTAAATTTGTTTAGAATTTCGATATTAGGATTTGGAATTTATGAAAAATTTGACCTCTCTTACAATCCGTCAGGCTCATGAGGGACTGAAGAAGAGAACCTTTTCTTCTGTGGATTTAACGCAGGCTTTTTTGGAACGGATTAAAAAAATCACACCCCAACTCAATGACTATGTTTATGTGGCCACAGAAACCGCTCTCAAGGAAGCAAAAGAAGCGGATGAATATATCCGTAATAATACTAATTTTAATCCGCTCACGGGCGTTCCTGTCGCAATTAAAGACATTTTTTGCACGGCGGACTTGCCTTCTACCGCCGGATCTAAAATTTTAAAAGATTTCATTCCGCCTTATGACGCTACTGCCGTTAAAAAACTCAAAGCGCAACACTGCGTGATTTTAGGCAAAACTAATACGGACGAGTTCGCGATGGGCGCCTCCACGGAAACTTCCTGTTACGGCCCCACCAAAAATCCTTGGGACGCAAGCCGTGTCGCGGGCGGATCCAGCGGCGGCTCCGCCGCCGCGATTGCGTCAGACAATACTATTTACGCTTTAGGCACGGACACGGGCGGCAGTATCCGCCAGCCTGCCAGTTTTTGCGGCTGTTCCGGACTCAAGGTCACTTATGGCCGCACTTCACGCTATGGCGTAATGGCCATGGCCTCCTCTTTTGATACGATTGGACCATTGGCCAAAACCGTGGAGGACTTGGCTCTGATTCTCAATATCATTGCCGGATCAGATCCCTTGGATTCCACCACCCCACCACAAACAGTTCCTGACTATACTGCCAATTTAAACCAAGGAATTAAAGGTTTAAAAATTGGTGTGCCGCGCGAATACTTCAGTGAAGGAGTGGAAGAAGAAACCAGAAATAAAGTGCGTGACAGTATTAAGATTCTGAAAAAACTAGGGGCAATTACGGTTGAAGTAAGTCTACCCCTTACTCGCTATGGCGTGGCGCTGTATTACATTCTTGTCCCCGCGGAAGTCAGCGCCAACCTCGCGCGTTACGATGGCCTACGTTTCGGTCCTACGGTCAAGAATCCTGACAACCTTTTAGATTTGTATTTAAAAAACCGTGGCGTTGGATTTGGACAAGAAGCCAAACGTAGAATTATGCTGGGGACTTATTGCCTTTCAGCGGGTTATTACGAGGCCTACTATCAGAAAGCGCAGAAAGTACGCGCGTTGGTGATTCAAGATTTTAACTCTGTTTTTGAAGAAGTTGATCTAATCATTACTCCCGTTACTCCCACGCCTGCTTTTAAAATCAGTGAAAAAACCGACCCCTTGCAACTATACCTTTGCGACGCGCTTACTATTCCCGCCTCCGCCGCAGGATTACCGGCGTTGGCTTTACCCTGCGGACTTTCCAGCGAAAATTTACCCATCGGCCTACAACTCATCGCGCCACAATTTCAGGAAGATTTGCTACTAAAAGTGGGCTATACTTTTCAAAAAAATACAGATTTTCATTTGAGAAAACCAGCGTTATAGAGATTAAGAACGGCATCTTTATTGGTATAGTAAAAATTTCTAATTAACCTAATCTCTAATTAAGCACCAAATCACAAATTCCAAATCACAAACAAATTCTAATAATCAAAATCTAAAACTATTTGAAATTTAAAAATTAAGATTTAATTATTGTTTGGAATTTGATGCTTGGAATTTGGAATTTAAACATTGAGATTTATTTGAAAATTGACAATTGAAAATTGAAAATTTTATCCCTTTAACCTCCCCCTATGTTCTACCCTCTCGAGCTCCTCAAGCCTCTCCGCTGGTTCGCCATCAATCCCGGCAGTCAGTTTGAATTTTATCCACACCTAATCGCTTTTTTCAGTTTTCTCTTCGCCGTCGCGATTGTACTTTTTATTTTAACCAAGCTTTTTAAGTTGCATCCCTTTTTAAAAAGAATTCTCAAAAAAATCCCCGGTAAATTAGAGATTTTCGCCTTAGTGGGTTTTTTGCTGGTGATTTTCCGTTTTGAAAACATCTACTACCTTTCCATGCGGATTTGGTATTTGATGTGGCTAGTATTCTTTGTTTGGTATTTAATCCATATAAGTAAAGAACTGTTTGTCTATCCAACCAAACGCCTAGCTTATGAAAAACACGGTGAAGGCAAAGAGAGAGATTATTTACCTAAACCGAAGAGAAAGCGCTAAGATAGTTAATGCTTTCAAAAATTAACTATTGCATCTTTACTGGATATATCTCCGCACATTCCTAAATACCATTTATCTGAACCAAAATAGGTTTGCGCAACAGTTTTTGTCATCTCGGGAGTTACTTGCATAATTGATCGAATATAATCAGTAAGCGTATATAGTTGTTTTTGATTCAGCTCTATTGCTGTATGCCAGTTTACCCACTGCTCCGAAGATTGTAATTGCATTCTTTTTGATTTTACAATTTTATCTTGTGCAAAATTCACTTCTTCTGGTGTCAGTCCGGCATCAACAACTCTTTTAATTTCGTCCTCAATAATCTCAACCACTTCTTGTAGTTTATCTTTAGATGTTGAAGTTTTAACCAACCAGGCACCTGCGTCAGTAAATTTAACAGACCAGGCATTAACGCTATAAACTAATCCTTTTTCAAGACGCAGTTTTTTATTTAACACTGACGCCCTACCTCCTCCTAAAACTTCAGCAATTACTTTTAAGGCAGCATCATCAGGATGAAAAATTGGCGCGGCTCTAAATCCCAGGACTAAATGTATTTGATCTCTTCCTAAATATGGCTCAATAGAGATTTTGACCTTTCTATTTACTGACAACAGTTTTGTATCTATAAGACCTCTACCCTGCGGAACCAACAGGTGTTTTTCAGCTAATTGTTTAACTTCATCAATCTTCGCTCCTCCGGACACAATGATTGCCATTCTTCCAGATATAAATATATCTTTATAAAACTTCACTAAATCATCTCTGGTGATTGCTTTAATAGACTGTTCAGACCCTAATGTTGATCTACCTAAAGCTGTTTCTTGGAAAAATAAACGTCGATATACTTCCCAAATCATTTCCCCAGGATTAGATTTTTTATCACCCAATTCTTTAAGAATTGAATCTCGTTCTGTTTCAATAACTTTTGGGTCAAAAAGAGGAGCGAGCAACATTTCATGTAACACCGTGAAACCAATCTCAAGATCATCCGGATCACCAATGGCTGAGTTGATATTCAGTGTCTCGGGACCAGTTGATGCGCTTAAGGACCCACCATATCGTTCTATGTAGGCAGCGATTTTATCCTTTGTGGGAAATTTTTGAGTACCTGCTGTAACCATATGCTCAAGAAAGTGCGCGGTTCCATCTTTTTCAATCGGATCAAAACGAGAACCACCCAAAAATACGGCTCTCATATAAACTGGCATTCCAGACCTTTCAAATACAACAAGTTTGGTCCCATTTGACAAAATGGCCTCTTCGCGCGTTGTCCCCAAGTCTTCTATGCTAATTATTTTTTTAATTTCCTTAAACATAGTACGATTTTAGCAGAAAATAAGGACAAGTTTATCCAGCAGGGTTTACTTTTATGACTCCATGACTTTGTCACTCTCCTTTTCTTTTTCTAGTCTTAACTTTCGTACTTCGTATTTTGTCTTTTATACTTCGTACTTCGTCTTTCGTACTTTGTCTTTCGTACTTCGTACTTTCCCTATTTCACCTCCATAATCTCATACTCATGTTCACCAGCGGGAACGGCGACTTTTACAATATCTCCCTTTTTCTGTCCCAAAACCGCTTGGCCCACGGGTGATTCATTGGAAATTTTACCAGCAAAAGGATCTGCTTCCATCGTCCCCACAATGGTAAAGGTTTCCGTGGGATCGTTTTCCGTGAGATTGCGTAAAGAAATTGTGGAACCAACCTCCACAACCGTTCCTTTTTTCTTTTTGCCCTCCGCCTCGGAAATAAGTTGAGCATTTCTTAAAAGACCTTTTAATTCTTGCGCGCGCGTAGACACAATTCTTTGTTTTTCCTTAGCCTCCAAATATTCCGCGTTCTCCGAAAGATCCCCGTATTCCAACGCTTTTTCTAGTTCCTTGGCAATGCCTTTTAATTCTTTCTCTGTTTCTTCAAGTTCTTGTTTTAGTTTTTCAATCCCTTCTTTGGTAAGTAAAACTGGTTCCGCCATAGAAAATGAATTAAGAATTAAGTGTGAATAATGAATCACGAATTATGAATTATGGTTCCCCTTCCCCTCTTTATCACTCCATAACTCCATCACTCCATCACTTTCTTATGTTTTGATTTTCACGCTGGTAGGATGATCGCGCAATTTTTGCAATACTTTGGCTTCGATCTGACGAATTCTTTCGCGCGTGACTCCAAATTCCCGTCCTACTTCTTCGAGAGTGTGGGGGATTCCGCCTCCCAGACCAAAACGCATTTTAATAATCTTACGTTCACGAGGAGAAAGATACTGCAACATTTCTCGCACATTTTCCTGTAGAATTTTTTTGTTGGTCACCTCATCCGGAGAAAGCGTTTCCACGTCCTCAATAAAATCGCCCAATTTACTATCCTCTTCTGCTCCCACAGGCGCCTCTAGTGAAACAATATCTTGCGATATCTTCATAATGTGCCGCACCTTTTTAATGTCCAACCCCATTTCCACGGCAATTTCTTCTGGCAAAGGTTCACGCCCTAGTTCTTGTGTTAAGCGTCTCTGGGTATGCGTAAATTTATTGATGGTTTCCACCATATGCACCGGAATACGGATGGTACGCGCTTGATCCGCGATCGCCCGCGTGATAGCTTGGCGAATCCACCAAGTCGCGTAAGTGGAAAATTTGAAACCACGTTCCGGATCAAACTTTTCCACGGCGCGAAAAAGACCCAAATTACCCTCTTGAATCAAGTCCAAAAAAGAAAGTCCCCGCCCAATGTATTTCTTGGCAATACTCACCACCAAACGCAGATTGGACACGGTTAACATCTCCTTGGCCTTACGGTCACCCTTGGCAATCGCGCGCGCAAATCGCACCTCCTCTTTGGCGGTCAAAAGCGCTACCTCTCCAATTTCCGAGAGATACATACGCACTGAATCATCCGCGATATTTTGTAAATCCAGGAGTTGTTCTTTGGGCACGTTTTTCTCTTTACCTTTTCCCTTACTCTTCTCCTCATTTTTTTCTTCTCCGCCTTTTTTCTCTTTTTTCTGTTTTTCTTTTTTAAATAAAGCATCTTTGACATCAATAATCTCAATATTCAATTCCAAAAAAAGCAAATAGATTTCGTCCAATAAAATCACATCTTCTTCCGCTTGAGGAATGCCTTTAATCAATTCCTGATAGGTAATAAAACCCTGTTTACGTCCTTTTACAACCAAGGGTTTGATTTCTGGAGGGAAACCAATTAAACGATCATCCGTAAAGGTAGAAACAATTTTTTTACCTCTGGCCACGCGATGAGTTTAAAAGATAAAAGAGTCAATTGACTCACGACAATTAAAAAAATCCAGAACTGCTTCTGAAAAATTACTTGGTTTTATGGCTTATTCAAAACGAAAAATCAATTTTCGTGTCGTAAATTTACAAAAAGGATTTTATTCACAAGGCCTAATTTTGTCAAGGGAAAAATAACATGAAAACATTAAAACAGGATCCGACCTTTTGGATCATACGTAAATAACTTTGAATAAATAAGCTTCATTCCTAAAGCCCCCTTG
>CAZPDC010000041.1:0-6741 GCA_964585215.1 uncultured Candidatus Peribacteria bacterium | reverse complement strand
CCACCAAGGTAAATAAAAAATGAAAGATAAAAGATAAGAAATGGGGGAAAATAACCCCATGGTTTAACGATTGATTCTGGCGGCGTAAGTGTAGGCGTAAAAGTAATTGCGCCAGAGTTGGTCGGAAGAATGATATTCGTTGTCGCCGGCAAAATAGTCCACAAGTAGTTCATAGAGACGTGTCAATTCCTTGAGGCGTGTTTTATGTTTCGGATCGTCAATCGTCAGGCTTAGAAGTTCCAAGGCGCGCCAAAAAGCCAGTTTACTGTAATCAGCATTTCTCTCTCTCCAAATAATCGCGCGTTCCACTTCACTGCCCACGTTGGCCAGTTGTTCCATTAAATTAAACTTAAACCAGCGTCCCGCGGCTAACTCTATGTGTTGGTAGGTCATTTCTTAATTAAACTGTAAACTACATCTTTAATTTTTTGTTGAATTTGAGGGCTGTCTACGCCACGACTGCGGTTGTTTTGAGAAGGGCGTAGATTAATGACGGAATCGAATTCAATCAACTCGTCGTTGCTACTATCAGGATAAAGATTGATGCCCCAAAGGTCTTTTTGTTGGGAGTCATTTTCTAGAAGCAATTGTTCTTCGTCGGCATGCAACTCTCCGCTGATGGCCATGATTTTTCTTTCTATGTCTACTACAGCTTTTACTAAATTACCGAATCCAGTCTTAGCAATTTCTTGAAGTTCTTGCAGTGAAATTTCAGTGGTGACGATTTGCATGATTTGACTATAAACTAACCAGAGGAATCCTCAAGCTTTCTAAGGATTTGTATTGAGAATTTAGATGAGTTTTATTCCGTGGTTACGCCATCGAATTCCGCTCCATTATTTTCGGCCTCTTGTTTGGTCATACGGAGGATGCCGTCTTGGTGGTGAGCGGGGGAGTAGATGGTATAAAGCTTCAACTCTTTCGTGTTGGAAGTATTGAGGATATTATGTTCCGCGCCGGCGGGTACCACTACGGCTGAACCATCGGTGACATCGTAGACATTGCCATCAATTACGCACTGACCTTGTCCTTTTTCAAAACGGAAAAACTGGTCGTTGTCCGGGTGTACTTCCATTCCGATTTCCTCTTTGGGTTGCAGTGTCATTAAAACCAGTTGGCTGTGTTTACCGGTGTAAAGCACCTTACGGAAATTCTGATTTCCTAAAGTAGCTTCTTCAATGTTGGTGACGTAACCGTGCATAGGAATTTAGTTAAAAATTAATCACGTGGGAGATTATACTGTTTTTACGGTGAAAATAAAACACCCCGTTTTGGTTTATTCTCCTTCGCCAAAGTACGCTAGTTTTTTAAAACTGAAGTAAAGTAGCGAAATTTTTAATGGTGTTAAATAAATTATGATAGGCTTCGGAGAATGAAATCTCCCCGCTTAAAAAGCGGGGAGATTTCATTTTTGTCTTTTGGCTCGCGCGCGATCGATGTCGGTTAAAAATTGTTTTCTTAAGCGAATATTTTGGGGAGTGACCTCTAGATATTCGTCATTCTTCATGATTCCCAAACCTCTTTCTAGAGTAATTTCAAAGGGTGGGGTAAGCGAGATGGCTTCATCGGAACTTTTGGAGCGCATATTGGTGAGCTGTTTGCCTTTAATGGGGTTAACTGTCATATCATTGCCCTTGGCGGTGTTGCCGATGACCATGCCTTCATACACTTCCGTATTGGCCTGGATGTACAGAGAGCCTCTGTCTTGTAAGTTATATAAAGAAAAACCGAGCGCTTTGCCGTTGACCATAGAAACCATGGAACCAAAAACTTGTCGTTCAATTTCTCCGGCGTAAGGTTCAAATCCGACTAGCTGACTACAGATGATACCTTCTCCGCTGGTGTCTGTGACAAATTCGTTGCGATATCCCAAGAGTCCTCGTGTGGGGATTTTAAAAACCAAACGAGTATAGTTTTGTTCCTGACGTAGGTCGGCTAAAACACCTTTTCTTTTGGAGAGTTTTTCTATAACTATGCCGGTGGTTTTGTTGGGGATATCTAGGGTAACCTCCTCAAATGGTTCCAGTTTGGTTCCATTTTCTTCCTTGAAAATAACCTGAGGTTGAGAGACTTGCAGTTCATAGCCCTCGCGTCGCATATTTTCCAGCAGAATCGCGATGTGCAGTTCGCCCCGACCGTATACCTTAAAACATTCTCCGAAAGAAAAATCTATTTTGAGTCCCACGTTCACTTCCAGTTCTTTTTCCAGTCTTTCCCGAATCTGTCGGCTGGTAATAAATTTCCCTTCTTTACCTGCGAAAGGGGAGTTATTCACTAAAAAATTTAACGAGATGGTTGGTTCATCAATACTGATGGCCGGCCGAGCGTTTTGTTTTGGATCAGAGCAAATGGTTTCGCCGATATAAATATCCGGTAACCCTGCGATCATCACAATATCTCCCGCGCTCGCTTCCGGAACTTCTTTTTTATTAATTCCTTCAAAGGTAAAGATTTTGGTAATTTTACCCTGCTTGGTTTCACCGGACGTTTTTTTAACAAAAATAGTACCGCCTACCTTGATGATGCCTTCATAAATTCTACCAATCGCCAACCGTCCTAGAAAATTGTCATAACCAAGATTAAAAACCTGCATACTTAAGGGTTCTTGCTGGAGTTCTTCTGAAGAAGTAAAGGGTACTTCTTTTAAAATGGTTTCTAAAAGAGGGACAAGATCAGTAGACTGATCTGATAATTGCAATTTCGCGACACCTTCTTTGGCAATGGCGTAAACTACCGCGAAGCCCATTTGCTGGTCGTTGGCTCCCAAATCCATAAAAAGCTGAATGGTTTTTTCATGGGCCCATTCTGGGCGCGCCGCCGGTTTGTCTATTTTGTTAATTACCACAATGGGCTTCAGTCCAAGCTCTAGCGCTTTTTTTAAAACAAATTTAGTTTGAGGCATGGGTCCCTCCTGCGCGTCTACTACCAAAATAACCGAATCGATGGAACGCAGAACACGTTCCACTTCTGAACCAAAATCGGCGTGACCGGGAGTGTCCACAATATTGATTTTGGTATCTTTATAAAAGATGGAGGTGTTTTTGGAATAAATCGTAATCCCGCGCTCTAGCTCTAGGGCGTTAGAATCCATAGTAACCTTTTCGTCTGTGACCATGCCGGTTTGACGCATTAAAGCATCGGTCAATTTGGTTTTACCATGATCAACATGGGCGATAATGGCAAGGTTTCTGATTTCCATAGAAAATAAGGTCTATTTTAATCTAATAGTTTAGTTATCGCTGGTAACTATTTTTTCTTCACTGGTTTGGATTTGGTGGTTTTAGCCGTCTTTTTAGCCGCTACCTTCTTGACAGTTGTTTTTTTCGCGGCTTTGACTGGTGTCTCCGTTTCCGGCCTGATGAAATCAAACGTTTTTTTAGGTTTCAAAGCCACTACCTCCAGTTTTGGTTTTTTGGGAGCAATTTCTCCTTTGGGTTTAAAAAATTCCAAAAGCTTTATGACTTTATCCAGCTTGAGATTTAATTGTTCAAATTGTTCCTTGGAATGATCGGTTCGAACCATTCTAGGACCATCGCTTTTATGGCTACCAAAACAATCACTACATAAAACAGGCTTATCTCCCGTGGGTCTAAAGGGCACTTCACACTGTTTGCCACATTCCGTGCAGGTGGCTTGATGCATTTGTCTGCTACCGCCGAAAGAACTTCTTCCGGTATCTCTCCTGTCGAACCCGCGCGTGTCTCTTCTTTGAAAACCGCCGCTGGAGCCCTCTTCTTTTCTAAAACAAGCATTACAATAGACCGGTTTATCACCTGTAGGCCTAAAGGGTACTTCGCAACTGCTACCGCAACTGGAACAAGTTGCCTGATACATCTTAGTTCTCCCGAAATCATTACCGCTAGATCCTCGCCCTACCGATCGCCTGTTGTTATTAAAATTTCCCATTTTAAGTGTGGTTAATAAATGTAATGGACGAAATTTACGCTTATCTCAAACAAAAAGCAAATCATTCGTACTTTTCTTAAAAAAATGAAGTAGTAATTATTATTTTGGATTCTGTCTATATGCCGAAAAGCAAGAGTGTAGAAAGGGGAAGTTAGAAGTTAAAAGAAGGGGAGGAAGAAGTGGTAACGGTGGAAGAAAAAGAGAAATAGTTTTTAACCTAATTCCATTGCGACTAAGCCGTATTGAGCAATCTTGGCTTGATAGCCAGGGAAGCTGTAATAAAGTTCCTTTAATTCTTCCTCGGTTTTTAGCTTGGGATGAATTTGTTGCACTTGATATTGTTGCAGTAATGTGGTGATACTCTTAAAAATTTTTACGGCCAGTATTTGTTTTATACACTGGTCTTTTCTACAAACCAGTACAAGCGTATCTCCTGGTTGGATATTTTGATAACGCTCTGTCGCGGCCCTGGTCTCAACGGTTTTGCGGCCAGTCCGGATTGCCTCAAAAATCTCGCGGTTTTCTTCTCGAAATCTCAATTTGATAATCTTATTTTCCATAAATTAGTTTTGCCATAAAAGTCGAGCCAACCGTAATTGATTGTAAGAATATTTACCGTTGAATTTTTGAAACACGGGAGTGAGTTTGCCGTCTGCCAATTCGGTAAAGGCCAGATGAATTTCGGGCAACGAATCGCGCAGCTCACCTGAAAAAAGCTTTAATAATTCTTCTGTTTGAATCTCGCCGCGCATAAATAATTCTTCCAAATGGGATAAAATAGTGCCGAGGCTTAATCCTCTGGTTTGGGCAATTCTTTGAAGTGTCAACCCCTCCTTCCATAGATTTAGCGTTGTCTCATAGGTGCTTATTCTTTCACCGCGGGATCCTATATTCTCGTTTTTTCTTTGCGCTACCTTTGTTGTATCAAGCTTGCCACCACAGGAAGTGATAAAAGCATTGGCCTGTTTGGCCAATTTCTCGCCCTCTAACAAACTAAGTGATTTAGCACTGGAATGAGAGCTATTTCTAAAACTTGCATCTTTCGCGAGAATGTCTGGGTGCACTTCGAGCGCTTTCGTGTTCCACCCCAGTAAAAATAACCCGGCAAGCGCGCGGACTCTGGAAAGCGCCACATAACCTTGTCCAAACTCAAAGGCCTGTGATAAATCGACGATGGCTCCGTCAAGTGTCATTCCCTGACTTTTATGCACAGTTATTGCCCAAGCCAGACGCAGAGGATATTGCGTTATCCTCGCCAGTGTGCGCAAACCGTCATTGATGCTCCAATCCATCAAGGGAACATAAATCTTTTTGCCGTCACTGGTTTTAACTATTGGTGCCTTGTCTTCGTCGAAGTCAATTATTTGGCCTAAAGTCCCATTCACAAAGCCTTTCTCAAAATTATTTTTCGTAAATATAATCTTGGCGCCGACTTTTAACCGGAGCAATTCTGGCGACAAACAGCCACGCTTAAGCTGATTAACCAAGGTTTTGGGTCCCTTACTTTCCATTTGAAATTTAAATTCTGCGTTGGACAGTTGTTTCAATTTCTCCTCGTTGATGCGATCGACATCAATATTATGCGAAAAAAGTTTAGTATAGGCATCTTTGGCTTGGGCTGTGGTTTTGCGGGAATTTAAATGTTGCTGAGTTTCATTATTCACCTTTCCGTGTCTGATACTGGAAAGCACTGAAAGAAAAATTTGATCATTTTGGCGATATTGTTGTGTCAGATAACAAACAGTGGAGCTTGCTCTGTCCCAAGAATCCGCGCAAAATGCAAACAGCGGTTTGGGTTCTCCAGCGCGCGCCACCGGAGGCAGTTGAAAAAAATCGCCGACAAATACCACTTGCATACCACCCCAAGGCTTGCTGTTATTTTTAATTTTTCGGCACACGGTTTCAACCAAGTTTAAAGTTTGAGCGTCCAGCATTGAAATCTCGTCAATAATCAACACTGAAGCGTTTTTAATTCTTTTAGTTAGTTTGGCTTTACTCGCAAGAGATTCCAAATCCTCTTTTGAAAGTTTTTTATTAATCCCGATTCCAGACCAGGAGTGCACAGTCATGCCGCCAATGTGTGTGGCCGCAATGCCGGTGGAAGCGGTGATAGCAGGGTAAATGCCATGACTCTGTAAATATTTTATGTATTGGTTGATTGTGTAAGTTTTTCCGCTTCCTGGTTCGCCGGTCAAAAACACATTCGCGCCGGTTTTCAAAATTTTAAGCGCTTGTTCTTGTGTCATTTTAAATCAATAAAAATAGCGATACCGACTACCCGTCCATAATATAAATCAATTGTTCGCACCTATCAACTACTCGTTTCTATTTTTACAGCCGTATTTAACACCAAATCAACGTGGCCTTAGGAGTCTTTCTTTTGCATTATTATTTATCGTGGCAGAATATTTTAAATAAGACATGTAATTTCCGGCCTTTGATTTGGCATATTATTTCTTTTTAGATTTCAAAAGCTTCTTCACTTCCCGGTCAAAATCGGAAATGTAATTTTTGTCCTGTTCTATCCTGAATTTTTCATATTCCTTAAGGGCTAGTGCTTCGGCTATTTCGTGGCTTACTTTTCCGGCATTCGTCAAAATTTCATATTCACTGAATTTAAGAAAGGCATTCAACTTTCCCACCCAATCTTTCATAGTCATCGCCCGTTCTCGCGCCGCTTGCATTTCGGCGTAATCAAGATACATGTTTCCAATGCGATTCAAATGTTCCATTTCTTTTTTGTCCAAATAATTTTTCGCTATCACAACATCGCTCGGCATAATTTTCCCTTGCGGAGAATGTCGCCAAGAAGTCAATCCCATTTTTTCTTTTTTA
>CAZPDC010000040.1:0-6743 GCA_964585215.1 uncultured Candidatus Peribacteria bacterium | reverse complement strand
TGTTAAAGATGACCTCCCATTAATTTTTTATTCAAACTAAAAATCTACTGCCCCTAGAAATTCTCTCTTACTCCATCACTTCTTCTATGTTTTGCTTCTTTAAGCACTTTTTTGTTATAATGAGAGGAATTTAACTGTTGCGATGATTTACGGTTTAGACCAATTTTTTCAATTACTGACTGATAACCCTGGCGCGGAACTTTATCTTTCCGCGGGAAGTGTCGTTTGGGTGAGAATCAAAGGCAAGTTGTCCTTGGTAGAAAATTCAGAAATTTTAACAACCGAGGTGGTCGAAAAATATCTGGCCAGTCTTTTAAATGCGGAACAAAAGAATATTTTTGAAAGCACGGGGGAAATTGATTTGGTTTATTCGCACAAGCTGAGTGGAGATTTTAGAATTAGCGCTTACCCGCATAATAGAGGAGTTAGTGTGAAAATTCGCAAAATTGGAACCATTCCTGCCTTGGAAACAATCGGTATTACCGCCGTTGATTTACAAAGCTTAAAGTCGGGCTTAGTGATTATTACTGGTCCTAAAAATAGCGGCAAATCTGGCGACTACCTTGCTTTTTTGCAGGGTTTGGTTAATCAGACCTGCGTGAAGATTGTGAGCTTTGAAAAACTAATTGAAAGAGTGATCTTTGGTAAGCAGGGGATTCTGGAACAAAGACAGCTTAAGAAACACGTGCGTAATTTAAGCGAGAGTTTGCGCAATTTGGCCGATGAGGGGGTAGATGTATTGGGATTGGATCTTGATTTAGACGCAGAGATATTGGCGCAAGCCCTGGTTTTCGCGGAACGAGGAGGTTTGGTGGTGTTAGTGATGAACCTGTTGGAACTTGCTAGTGTGCAGTCACGCATCATTAGTTCTTTTACTCCAGAAAAACAACCCGAAGTCAGAAATATTTTAGAGAAAAACCTGCGACTGATCATCGGGCGTACCGTTACAGAAACAGGAGAAGTGAAAAGAGAAATTTGGAGGAAGACAATTAACAGTTAACAATTAACATGTGACAAGTAACAAAAACGTAAAGCTTAAAAGTCAAAGGTCAAAGTTGAAACTTAAAACTCAAAACGTAAAACTAAGGCTAAACTAAACTTAGAGCTTTAAATTTTTAATTGTGGTTTTACGTTTTAACTTTTGCGTTTTGAGTTTTTCTCACATTCCCACCTCGAAAATCTGTTTGTCGGAAACGAGGTAGAGGTATTTTTCCTCGTCGTCTATATAAAAGTCATTGATGTCTTGCTCTTTTTCAAAAAGGTATTGGCGCTCGTAAACCATGGCCACGGGATTTTCAAAAGTTTCCTTGCGGTAGATTAAAACTCTGCGGTTAGCAGAATCTAAAATGTAAATCCGACGTAGATTTTCATTCGTATAAATGCGTGTGTTTTGAGTTAAACCGGAAAGAGGAATACTGGGAGAGCCTTTTACCGAAAAAGGCATAAATTTTTTGGCGTAAGTGCGTAAAACCTCTCCGGACTGTTTCAATACATACATTCCTCCGTCCATCGCGAAAGAAACCGCGTCCTTGTAATCCAGATTGCTCGTGTTGTAAGCTTGAGCGGAAAGATATTTTTGATTGGTACGTTCGTAGCGCCAAATCTGACTGCCCGCCGAATCAAGTAAATAAAGGTATTTGCGTCCGGCGTATTCTTTGATTTCTTTGCCACCTTTCCAGTTGTTATCGACGGTATCAATAAAAGCGAATTTATTATTTTTAAATTCCAGAACTTTGTCTGAACCAGTTAAAAAAACTAAACAATCTTGATCTTTGAAATAAGTACCATCCACGACCGTCTCTCCATTAGGGAAAGGGTGTTTTTCAAAAGCATTGGGGGTGTTGTCTAAAATAGGACCATAAAGAATAGTGGGAGAAAAAGTATAAAAAGCGTCATCTTTGCGCAACAGGTGGGTTAAATGTAATTTTGAATCCAAACTGCTTAAGTCGGCAAATACTTTGGGCTGGGCCACTCTTAAAATATTATCCAACTGTTCTTTCTGTAAACCAATTTGCTCTAACATTTTCAAAGCATCGGAGAGTAAGTAGCCTGAAGCGCGTACTTCTAAGGTGTTTTTCTCGGCTTTTTCTAGGTTGAGCGCGGCTAGCTCGCGATTGCCCGCGATACCTTGGGTTTTGGCTAATTCTAAATTGTTTTGCGCTTCCAAAAGTAGGTTGCGGTACTGCTGTAAGTTTTGGTTACGCGCGTGGTTATAGGAAGAAAACGCGATGGAACAAATGAGCAGAATTAAAATGGCGATCCCTCCTCCCAACATCAGTTTTCTTTTTTGTTCAGGTGAGGTAGGCGTTCCTTTTTTGAGTTTGAAGAGCCTAGACACGCCAGTTTGTAAAATCGCGCCAGCTCGTCTAATGAATTTAGCGGTATTGGCGGAAGACACTGCGAAAACTAGGTCTAATGCTGGTTTTCTAGGCTTGAGTAAAGTGTTCAGATCTTGTTGCTCGATGGGTTGTTCCGTTAAAAGATTGAAACCGTTGACTAAAACGTCTCCGGTTTCGTCTAAAGAAATGTTTTCTTGCAACTCGCGCAATGATTTTTGAAAATCACCCAAAGCAAAAATAGAATTGATCTCAGTTTGTGAAGTATAACGCAAAAGACGCTTAGAGGAAAAGATGATTTTATCTCCCACTTCCAACGCGCCACTGGCGATATTGGTAAAGGGTTTTTCTCCAGCATCTTTTTGATAAAGATCTTTCGTAATCTCAAAAAAACGATTTTTTCTTAAAATGTAGCCTTCCGCGCTACCGGTTTTGGTGAGGTGCAGTTGACCATCATCCAAAATAGCAACACAGGCGTTAATTTCGCCCGTGAAATTTAGAGACAAAGACTCATTTAAATTTTTCAAACTTTCCTCAAAACGAGTGTAGAGTTTTACTTCTGTCTTTTGCGTGAGAGCATTTTCCAAAATTTCAACCAGTTGTTTAAAAAGACTCTTGGCTTTTTCTTGAGTGCCAAAATTCTTCAGCTCTAAGTTAATAAAAAGCCGCGTGACACCGAGATCCGCCTCATATTCTTTCAGAAAGCTCTTTTTCTCTGGCTTAAGTTCGAAAGTGCTGTAATTAATCTGATAATCCATAGTGTTGAGTATCCTCAAATTCAATATAATTGGCCTAGTTTAAAATGCAAGGATGAAAACACTGAAACACTGAAACAATAAAACACGAAAACAAGAAAATCAATCAACCAATTACACCAATTAACCAATACACCAATTAACTAATTTGTGGTTTAAGTACGACTATTTCTGTTTTGTCTTCGGGAACGCTAATTTTTTCTAGATTCAGGCTGTCCAGATTTTGAGAAGCAAGGTTCATAACTTTGAGAAAATCATCCACGGGCGCGAGTTCGGAGATAGTATCGGGTAATTTGTAGTGCATGGGGATCACCACGCGCGGCTCAATTTGCTCTACCACTTCCTTGGCCAATTTAGCGTCCAAAGAAACTTTACCGCCCATTGGAATCAGTAGCACATCGATTTGTCCCAGTTGATCAATTTGCGCTTCGGTCAGCTTGCAACCCAAATCTCCCAAATGACAAACAGTTGTTCCATTGGTTTTAATGATGAAAATAACATTTTCTCCCCGCGTCGCGCCATTTTCATTGTCATGAAATGAGCTGATTCCCGTGAAAGAAACTTCGTTCACTTCATATTCACCCGGCCAGTCTAATACCCTGGGATTGTCCTGAATTTTATGAACAGCATTGTGATCACGGTGCGCGTGACTAACGGTGACCACGTCCGCTTTTAGGTCCGGCAATTTAAGTTTTAAATCAGGGTGGTCGTAGGGATCCATTACGATGTTGATTTTTTTATTTTTGATTTGAAAACAAGAATGACCGTAATAGACGATTTCCATGGGCAGATGAGATTAAAATTTAATTTTCAGAACGAGAGCATTATAGGCTAAGATGATTAATTTCCAATTTCCAATTATCAATTTCCAAATAATCTCAAATGTTAAAATTTCAAACCCAAATTAAGCACCAAATCACAAACAATATTTAATAACTAATTTTTCAATATTTAAACTGTTTAAAATTTTGGAATTTCATTAGGAATTAGAAATTAGGAATTAGAATTTTTTACCACTTTATTACTCCATCACTCTTTGTCTCTTCTCCCGTTTCTACTCCAATTAGGATTTTTTTGGGACGGGCTTCGTAGCTGGAGAGAATTTCTTCCGTAATAGTTTTGCCATTAGAAGAGAAAATTTGTCTAATCCACCTGGCCTTAAAGCCACGGTGGGGTTTCTCCTTGATTTCGGTTTGTCCGAGTGGGAGTTCGGTGGTTTCAATGATTTGGTCCGGTGGAGGCTCCACCCAATTTGAGACAAAAGGTCCTTTAAGTTCAGTTGTTCTACCATCAGCGAGGCCGTAAAGTTTAAAATAAACTTTGTTTTTTTCGGTGTAGCCTTGAATCACGAGAGGACCAGCGGTGTCATTCACAAAACGTAAATCTGGTTGCGGTTGGGAGATCGTGGCATCCAAACCGTAAGGATAGTAATAACTAACCGCGTAAGAATGAGGCTTGCGGACAGTAATCGGCAGGCCGGCTTTGAGCGCGGCGCGATACAAAGTGGTGGAAACTTGACAAAGTCCTCCACCATAATCCGGTTCCGTGTTTTCGCCTTGAATGACCAACTCTTTTTTGAAACCAGTTTTGAGATTTACTGGTCCCAGCATCTGATTGAAAGAAAATTCCTTTCCCGCTGTTAAAATCGCGCCATTCAAAATTTCAATCCCACGTTTGAGGTTGTAAACGCGGTTAGGGGGAGAGCCGCTAAAATCCGATTCACCTACACTTAAAATTTCTTTAATCTCAAAATCCAGTCCTTCCGTGGTGAGGGTGGCTAAAGCTTTTTTGAAAGGAATTTGGATGTAACTGGCCTTATTTTCCAGAGCGTATTTGATTAAAAACAGTAATGAATCATAGTCAATCACTTCGCCGTCCCTGAAAGTGCCTTCAAAGCTAACCTCATTTGGGGTTTCACTTTTTTTAATCAGCACGTCTTGTTTGGGAAGACTGACCTGGGGAGACAACTCGGTTTCTAAAAATTTTTCCAAGTTGGCGTTATCGATAACAAGTATTTTCTTCTCTTCTAAAGATAAAGTGTTGTCCGCGAAGGCGGGAACTGGAATAGATTTTTGGTTAAATTTCCAAAACTTGGCAATGCGTGTTTCTATTAACCCCGGTAAAGCGAAGTCCAAAGTGAATTTTTGCTTGCCGTGCTGAAGTTGTAAAGCGTAGGAATGATCGGCCGAAATGAAAGTAAATTCCGTTTCAACGGCTTGAACAAAAGCGCAACCTGTAAAAAAGTAGCAATAGAGTGATACTAAAAGGATTAGTATTAATTTAAATTGTCGAAGTCGCAACATAAATTTGTCGGTTTAAATTCATCTAAAATCCCTCCTGTCTCATTATTAGCAGGGAAGCGAGCTGGTCAACAAGAAAAACCTTATTTCCACCGCGTAGGTGGAAGTGGGATGTTATTTTGGTTTGAAGCTTTTTTTATTAGCCTCCTGAAGAATTCTAAGCGTCGCATGCACTGAAAGATTATCACTCGGCAAGAGGATTAAGCGATTGCCAAATTGATTTAATAAGGGACTTAAAAACTCATCCGCCCATGACGGTGACAAGGTTAATACTCCAGAAAAATCTATTTCTAGATCTTCATCCGTGGTAAGCTCGCGCAGGATTGGCTGCAACGCCTTGAATGCCTCACTACCCAACTCCCGTGAGATTAATGTTTTACCAAACTTTTCCAGTTGTAGTTGCATATATTTTTTAAAATGGATTAAAATTCTATCTTTGCTAAACACCCTTGTAGAGTACGCTGACCACGTGTAACATGAAATACTTTATTAGAACCCTGCAGACGCACTTCAGCGTCGCCACTTGTAAAAAATAAATTAATCGGTTGTGCTATGACCACCTCGCGCACAAGTTTAAGCCCGTTACCGCGTTTTTCCGGTGAGCGTCCAGAAATGAATTCGGTAAACGCGACTTCCACCGCCGCCACGTGGCTCGGAAGTTCTGGTCGAACCTGGCGCAATGTTTCTAGAATACCCAATCCACAATCAGCCAGTACAATGATGCCTTTAGTGAGGTCATAGCCGAAAAAAACCCCTGCTGTATCTGGCCACTTGCCTAAATTGTGAGCAAACGAGTTGTCACCGATTTCTCCGGCAATTAAAACAATTAAAGAATACAATTTTTCAAACCCTGGTTTTTGCATCAGCGCATATTCCATTTTTGTCAGCCTGGCATTGAGAATTGAGCTTGTCGGACAGTAAAACGTACTCGGAAAGGGAGTGCCATCTTGAATCCACTCGGAAGCAAATTTCATCAGATCGCTGGCAAAGATTTCTAAATCTTTTTCGCGATAATAACGATGGGTACCACCGTTTTTTCTGATTGCAACCAACTTGCCGCTTTCGTCCCAGCGACGGAGTGTATCAATTGAAACTCCCAATATTCCAGCGGCTCGGCCGATATTTAATAGTTCC
This sequence comes from uncultured Candidatus Peribacteria bacterium, assembly GCA_964585215.1. Lineage (GTDB taxonomy): Bacteria > Patescibacteriota > Gracilibacteria > CAZPDC01 > CAZPDC01 > CAZPDC01. Next base: position 218 of record CAZPDC010000040.1, on the reverse strand, counting down.
TCTTTCATAGTGACATGGTAGCATACCTTAAAAATCTATGCAAGATATATAAAAATCTATGTAAAGAAACATCAATCTATGCAAAAATAGAATAATCTACCCATTTCTAATTGTAGCTCTTCCGAAAAAGCTTTTTTTGAGCACTGATTTTTCCAACTCTCCTAGATTCACCAGCTTTTATTTGGATTATGTCTATATGCCGAAAAGCAAGTGGGGGG
>CAZPDC010000039.1:0-6770 GCA_964585215.1 uncultured Candidatus Peribacteria bacterium | reverse complement strand
TTCAACTATGAACATTGAAAAGGGTTCTTTGTACTTCGTCTTTTGTACTTTGTACTTTGTTTCCCAGCCTTCGTTATTTACTCTTCGCTGTTTTTTTTCCTCAAGTCCATTATAATTTAACCAGCCTTATTTTCTAACTTCATACTATGAAACTTTCCATCAAGGGGCTCGCGTTAACCGCCGCGATTTTGTGGGCACTCTGCACTTTGGTTTTGAGCATCACCGTCAGTCAATGGGGCTGGGGTTCCGAGTGTCTCAAAATAATAAGTAGTATGTACCTTGGTTATGACACTACGCTTACTGGAACGGTGATCGGGATTGTCTGGGGTTTTGCGGATGGCCTAGTCAGTGGCGCCGTTTTCGCCTGGTTGTACAACAAGCTAGCCTGAAAGAATGAATAAGGTAGAGTCTTCAATACTCTAATCAGCTAAAAAGCTACCCGCCCGCCTCGCTATGCGAAGCATTGCGGGCAGGCAAGCTAATCAGCTTTACGTTTAACTTTTGAATTTTGAGTCTTTCCTGTTAAATGTTAATTGTTACTTGTTAATTGTTTATTATGTTTGCTTATCTCAAGGGCACTGTGCAGGATCAGTCTAACAAAGCGCTCACGCTCAACGTGAACGGAGTGGGTTATGAAGTATTTACCGCGAATGAGCTGATCGCGGAGACTGTTTTGGGACAAACCCTAGAGCTATTCATCTACACCAACGTGCGCGAAGACAATATCAGCTTATTTGGCTTTAAAAATAAAGCCGCGTTGGCTTTTTTCAAATTATTAATCAGCGTAAATGGCATCGGGCCCAAAAGCGCGCTGGAGATTATGAACACTTCTTTGAGCCTGCTGAAACAGACCATTGCTCATAAAGATGCTGACTTTTTAACCAAAATCCCGGGTATCGGTAAAAAAACCGCGGAAAGAATTATTCTGGAATTACAAAATAAGGTTGAATTCCTGCCCGAAGACGCCCACTACTCACCAGTCAATCACGACTTAGTGGAAACCATCGTCCGACTGGGCTATCAAAAGCACGAAGTGATTAAACTGATTTCTCAAAAACCAGCGGAGATTGAAAGTGAAGAAGAAATCGTTAAGTTCTGCTTAAGAAACCTGTAAAAACATTTAACAATTGACAATTAATAATTGACTTTTGCGTCTTAATTCTGTCAATTGTCACATGTCAAATGTTAACTGTGCTTAAATATCCATATTAGAAACATAACTTACATCCTATATGAATAGTTTTTTAAGTTTTGACAAATTCCACCTCCTCGGCATTGGCGGCATTGGCCTTTCCGCTTTAGCACAAATCTTGCAAGCGCAAGGAAGAACTGTTTCCGGTTCCGATGAATCTGAATCTGAAATCACTCAAGCCTTAAAGAAAAAAGGAATTAAGATCTTCATCGGCCACTCCGAAAAAAACCTGCCCTTGTCAAATGTCAAATGTCAAATGTCAATTGCTGTCATTTATTCCCTCGCCATTCCACGCGACAATCCTGAATTAAAACTAGCGCGCAAACTCAAACTACCCCTTTTCTCCTATCCCCAGGCTCTAGGCGAATTGACTAAAGAAAAATTCACCATCGCGGTCTGCGGCACTCACGGCAAAAGCACCACCACGGCGATGCTGGCTAAGATTTTGATTGAAGGTAATCTCAATCCCAGTGTGGTGATCGGTACGAAAGTGAATGATCTGGGCGGCACCAATGCCCGCGTAGCCGATTCCAATTACCTGCTCATTGAAGCTTGCGAATACAAAGAAGCTTTTTTGAATTACCAGCCCAATCTAATCGTGGTGACCAATCTGGAACCGGACCATTTGGATTACTACAAAACTCCTCAAAAATATTACCAAGCTTTTGTTAAATTTTTCCGCAAATTGGGACCCACCGGACAATTGGTTATATTTAATCAGGCTGTGCTTGAACTTTTAAAACTAACTCCCCTGTCAGAAGTTTGGGAAGCGGAACCCTTTTTAACCAAACTGCCAAGCTTACAAGTTCCCGGCGCGCACAATCGAGAAAACGCGGCCGTGGCCTACGCCGCCGCGCGAGCGTTGAATGTTCCCGACTCCGTGATCCAAGCCGTTCTAGCGAATTTTACGGGCACTTGGCGCCGCTTTGAATCTCTCGGCAAGACTTCAAAGGGAGCGATTATTTATAGTGATTACGGGCACCATCCCACAGCCGTCCGCGCCACGCTGTCTGCCGCGCGCGAAAAATATCCCGACCAAAAAATCATCTGTGTTTTCCAGCCCCACCAGTACAACCGCACGCATTATTTTCTGGAAGAATATGCTCACGCTTTTTTTCAAGCCGACCAGGTGATTATTCCCAATATCTATGCCGCGCGCGACACCAAACAAGATCTCGCCAGTATTTCGCCGGAAAAACTGGTTAAAAGCATTCAAAAACATCATCCCAATGTTCTTTATGGAAATGGTCTGGAAAACACCTTACAAGTTTTACAAAAAACCAACGGCCCCAATGATTTAATTCTCCTAATGGGAGCCGGAGATGTGTATAAGCTGGGAGAGAAATTAGTGAAAGACTAAGCTGATTAGCTGGTAGCTTGTAGCTTTTTAGCTGATTAGAATGAAAACACCGCCGCGGTGAAAAGAGCCCTACACCGCGGCGGTGTTTTTAACACTTCCACCCCCACCCTTTAACACCCCCTTGTTTTCTTCCTCTTCCTGTCTTCTGTTAAATGTTACTTGTCAATTGTTATTGTTTCCCTTTCGTAATCTTCGGTTCTTGCAGGTAAAACGGCTGCGCGGTTTTGGCGGGCTTTAAATTTAACAGGGAACAACGATCGTTGTTCCCTACCAAATTGATCAGTAGGGCTTTGGGCAAAGAAAGGGTTTGTTTCTTGGTCCACCAATTCGCGCCAGCTTTTTGTAGTTTTTTAATCTTGTCTTCTCCCAGCTCACCGATAAAAAATCCAGAAGAAACAGGGTCAGACCCTAACGGCTCCCAAAGGGCCTGCCCGCCAATCGGCTGGAGCCTCAAGGCGACTGGCAGGCGGGTCTGACCCTGTTTTTTCCTTGCCCCCCTGATAAGGGAGGCTCGCCATGCACCGTCTGGTGTCGTGGTTGGGGGGTTTTTCATAATCAAATGATTGAATTCAACCAAACGGCTCTCCTGTTTAAGCGGGTTGTGCCAATAAACCTTGTTTAGTCCGGCCTCAATTAAAACGTTCACATCAGCCCCTATTGATTGATTACGCATTTGCCAATATTGAAAAGTGTTCAAGGCATAAACTGGTATTTTCAATAAAAAAGCCAGCGTATTCGCTACGGTGATACCCACCCGTAGAGCCGTGAAACCACCCGGACCCGTAACCACATAGATTCTTTTTAAATCTGCCCAGGTTGCCTCTGTTTTTTCTAACATCAGCTTCAAGAGCGGCGCGACTTTTTCCGCTTCCTTAAAGCGCTGTGTCCAAGTTTTTGAAATTAAAATTCGCTCTTTTTCAAACAGGACTAATTCTTTTCTGGTTGTGGCGGTGTTGATAAAAAGAAACATAGAAGGATGAATCCTTTTCCATCTTACAAAAAAAAAGGCAAACGTCCATTTTTGTTGTTCTGGTTGTAAAGAACAGGGTTAGACCTTCTGGGGACAGTCAAGGTCTAACCCTGTTTTTACTATTTTCTGTTTTTAATCTTTTACTATGCGGCCTTCTTTTTTGCTTTAGGGTCTTGTTTTTCAGCTATCCCGCACAGTTCCTTACGGATGGCTTTTAAAACCTTTAAACGAATTTTATCCATTAGTGTTAAAACTTCTTTCAAAGACTTCCAATCGCCCTTTTTTATTTTTTTCCAAACGTGGCCGGTCTTTTCCCAGCTTTCCTTAATCTCCTTATAAGAATCTTCTTGCTCGAGTTGCGCGAAAAGTCCCTGCAGCTCAACACCTTTTTTGTTAACCCGTTTTTTTAATTTCAACAGCGCTGAACAATTTTCTTTGGGTAATTTTTTAAGACGCATCTGAAGAGGTTTGAGTTTTTATATCTGATTATTATAACACAGTGAAAGCTGGCAATTCAAACTAAATCCTCCTAAAAAGTTCAATGCTAAAACGCTTTTTGTTGCAATCTTGAGCCAACCTTTTACAATGAAATTAGAAGTTGTGAGTTAGAATTTAGAGAATTAGAATTTCTCTGCGGTAGCTTGTTTTTTTTCTTTATCACTCCGCCACTTTATCACTTTATCACTCTCTTATATGCTCTTTCTTGCTTCCGATCATGCCGGCTTTCCGCTCAAAGAAGCTCTCAAAAAGTATCTGGCGGAAAAACAAATCCCCTTTGAAGATTTGGGCGCGTATGCCCTCAATCCTGACGACGATTATCCTGATATTTTTCATCCTGCCGCCACTCGTATTTCCTCCGAGCCGGATGCGCGCGGTATCTTTATTTGCGGTTCCGGTTCAGGCGCTTGCACGGTGGCCAACCGTCACCGAGACATCTACGCGACCAATTGTTGGAATGAAGAATGCGCTAAGCTTGCCCGCCAGCACGGCAACATCAATGTGCTTTGTCTCGGCGCGCGACTTGTTCCGGAAGAAGAAGCTCTCCAGATTGTCCAAACCTTTCTGGACACACCTTTTAAAGGAGAAGAGAGACACAAAAGAAGGATCGAGAAAATTGATTTATAATAATTTCAAATGTCAAAATCCAAATGCCAAATCAAATTCAAAGTCCAAATGATTGAAATAGTTTGGCATTAAAGCATTTGAGCTTTATTTGACATTTGGCATTTGAGCTTTGTAATTAATAAAAACTAACGTGGTCAAAACTCTTTTTTAATCAATGCCAACATCCTCGCTTAATCATATTTCTTTATGCAACTCGGCCTTTCTGTTCTTACCGTACCCCGCCCCAAACTGGTAGAAACCATCCATAGCCTTGAACGGCAGGTGGATTTTTTACATTGGGATGTTACGGATGGAACTTTAATTTCTTATGAGAACGCCCCTCAAGAACTACTGGAAAAAAATAATCTCAACCTTTCTTTTAACGAGCTTAAAAAAATCAACACGCGCCTGCCGCTCTGTGTGCATCTAATGGTGGAAGACCCCTTTCACTACATTGAGGAGTTTCGAGAAATTCCCGGTTTGCGTCGGATTGCCGTACATTTGGAGGCGCACACCAACTGGAAAGAAAATTTACAATTGATTCAAAATCACGGGCTTAAAGCCGGACTGGCTATCAACCCCAAAACTTCTTTGGATCCGCTTTATCCTTTTTTACACCAAGTGGATTTTGTGCTGTGTATGACCGTAGAACCCGGACAAGGCGGCCAAGTTTTTCACACTGAACTTTTGGATAAGGTTAGAACGCTCCGTAGTTTAAATAAGACCCTCCACATTATGGTGGACGGAGGCATCACTCCCGCGACCGCCCGTGCCGCGCGTGAAGCCGGCGCCGATTTATTTGTGGCCGGCAGTTACATTACCGCCGCGGCCGAACCTATCAAGGCCGTTGAAGAATTGCGGCAAGCAATCACAGAGTAATTTCAAATGCCAAAATCCAAATGCCAAATCAAGCTCAAAATCCAAATGCGCAAAAATACGATCTAGAAGAAAGAACAGCAAGGTTTGGAGAAGATATTATTGAGTTTGTTAAAAGTCTAAAACAAGATGTCATTAATATTCCTCTAATTAATCAACTAATTCGTTCGGCTACCAGTGTTGGAGCTAATTATATGGAAGCAGACGGGGCTGAATCTAAAAAAGATTTTCAACACAAGATCGCTCTGTGCAAAAAAGAAGCTAAAGAAACTAGACATTGGTTACGCATGTTGGCCAAAGCCAACCCTGTCAAAAAAGCTGATTGTTTGAAACTTTGGAAAGAAGTTCAAGAATTAACCTTAATTTTCTCCGCGATTTTAAACTCAACTAAAAAGTAGCTTGGCATTAAAGCATTTGATCTTCATTTGACATTTGGTATTTGAGCTTTGTAATTTTATTCTTAGGCTTTCTCCAGCTCTTCCAGTGTCGCCACTTCTTCTTTTTGTTCAGCTTGTTTCGTCTGCTCTTCCTTCTCCTTCCTTGCTTCCGTGTCCTTTTGCCGGCGGTAAGCTTTCCATTCGTCCAACTTTTTTTGCTGTAGCAAATTCATTTCCTCATTGTAGCGCTGGTCAATTTTGCCCATCCGTTCTCTTTCACGCGTTAAAATGTCGCGCAGTTTCTCCACTTGCGGTTCCGTCATCACGGGTAAGAGCGAAAACCAGTATTGTTTTTCGCCGTGATCCATCGCCGCGGACCCTTTTACCAAAGGAATCAGGTCTGGGTATTTTTCACTTACCACTTCCGGAATCTCAAACTTCTCTTCCTCCGTGGTTTGCGCGCCCGTACTTCCTGTCGCAACAGGGTCAGTCGTAACAGGGTCAGACCCTTTGGAAGCCGTTAGGGTCTGACCCTGTTGCCCCTCATTTTTTTCTTCCCCCCTTGCCAAGGGGGGATTGAGGGGGGTCTGCGGTTGGGGGGTTTGAGTCCCCTGCCCTTGTGTCATTCCGGCTTGCCCGGAATCTGCTCCTTGCCCCCCTGATAAGGGGGGTTGGGGGGTTTGTGGTTGGGGGGTTTGAGTCCCCTGCCCTTGTGTCATTCCGGCTTGTTTACCCTGAGCCTGTCGAATGGGTCCGGAATCTGTTTGCCCCCCTGATAAGGGGGGTTGGGGGGTTTGTGGTTGGGGGGTTTGAGTCCCTGATTGTGTTTGCCCTGTACCGACTGGTATCGGGGCTTGCCCTGCACCGACTGGTACGGGGGTATTTTGTTCA
>CAZPDC010000038.1:0-6912 GCA_964585215.1 uncultured Candidatus Peribacteria bacterium | reverse complement strand
TTATCAAGGAAGTAAGAAACTCAAACCCCCCAACCCCCCTTATCAGGGGGGCAGATGCAGGAAAAATCTTTTTAAGAGGATGATTAAATAATTTACCTCAAAACTTTCTCAAAGGAAAAAACGTATGATCCGGTTTTTTTTGGGAGGATTTTATAGAGAAATGTTTTCGTTGACAGTGAAGACTATTCGTGATAACCTTTCGTTGGTGGTGAAAGTATTTTTGATTTGTTTATGGATAAAAATTTATTAAAAACGGTTTTAGTTGAGCAGCTTAACGCTTTTTCAAAACGTAATTCCGGTATTCCGAGAGAACGGTTAAAAAAATTAAAAGAGGCAAGAAAATCTCCTCATGTGGTTGTTATTTCCGGATTAAGAAGGGTAGGAAAGTCCACTCTTTTACGACAAATGATGGATGAATTGAGCGAATCAAAGGTTTACTATGTGAATTTTGAAGATGAACGATTAATGGATTTTACGGCTAAAGATGCGGACTTGCTCTTAGAAGTGTTGGTTGAATTATTTGGAACGCGAAAAATTTTACTTTTGGACGAGATTCAAAATATTGATGGGTGGGAGAGGTTTGTGCGGAGATTAACGGACGCCGGATATAAATTTTATCTGACAGGGTCTAATGCTTCTTTGCTTAGTAAAGAGCTGGGGAATAAACTTACCGGCAGATATATTCTTGTCGAACTGTTTCCTTTTTCGTTCTCAGAATTTTTACTCTTGAAAGGCAAGAAGGTTGATGATTATGATAAGCTGACCACCGAAGAATTCGGGGAAATGAAGCGTTTGTTTGGAGAATATTTATTAAAGGGTGGGATTCCGGAGGTTTTGATTTATCCGAAGCTTGATGTTTTGAGTACTTTGTATAATGATGTGATCTATCGTGATATAACCGCCCGATATAAAGTTGATGATGTGAAAGCATTAAAAGAGTTGTCGTTTTACCTTCTTAGTAATGTGGCAAACCCTGTTTCTTTTAATAAATTGAAAGAATTGTTGAAGTTGGGAAGTGTAAACACGGTAAAAAATTACATTGATTATCTGCAATCAAGCTGGCTTTTTGAAGTAGTTAATGTTTATGATTATTCTGTAAAGAAACAGCAAATTGCTTCCAAGAAAGTGTATGCGATAGATTCCGGCTTGATCAATTTTATTGGGTTTAAATTTTCAGACAATGAAGGAAGATTGTTGGAAAATATGGTTTTTTGGTCGCTTCGTCGAAAATATAGCAATATTTATTATTACAAGACCGCCTTTGGGAAAGAGGTGGATTTTTATCTGCCTGAAGAGCAAAAATTAATTCAAGTCTGCTTAAGCTTGGAAGATATGGGTACCAAGGAAAGAGAAGTTGCCGCTATTTTTTCCGCGATGGATGAATTGAGAGTGAAAGATTGCATGGTTTTAGTAAAGGATTTACGGTATTCTGAAAAAATTAAATTCGGGGGGCGGGTAATCTTGGCGGTACCTTTGATAAAATGGCTACTGGAGTGTTAAATTTGAAGTGGGACCGCGGCATCCGGGGGATCCTGCTTGCTTGACCGCGAGTTTTACTAGAGCAAAAGACGTGCTCGGTTGGGAACCGCGGATGGCGCTAGAGAAAATGATTGCATCCACCCGGAAAGCCTACCGGTCTTAAGTTGTTAGGGTTTGATTGGAGGACAGAGAATAAGTAGATTCCCGTTTTGGTTAGACCTTGCTCACCACAGGCCACGGGAATGACACGGTTATGAGCTAGATTCCTGCTTTCGCAGGAATGACAGAAGGGGCGCGGCAGGAATGACACAGGGGGAAGTTGGTTTTTTAGAGATTTCCCCAGTAGATTATTTGGGTGTTTTTCTTTGTGATGATTTCAGGTTATGTTCCAGATGAGAATTAATCCAGCGTTTCCCAAAAATTGTCCTTGTCTATGACTTTCCACTCGGAGTCTCGGTATGCGTTTTTCCAGGCGATTGGACATTTCACTTTTTTTGTAGCTTTGTATTTTATTTCAAACGCTTGAAGCTTACCGTCTTTTTCTTCAATCAGATCTATTTCCTGTTGATCGTAGGTGCGCCAAAAATACAGATTTGATCTGTTCATAAGCCAAAATTGAGTTTTTATTTTTTCCGCGATCACGAAATTTTCCCACAACTGTCCGGTGTCACCACGCAGTGATAACGGATTTTGATTGTTTATCAGCGCGTTTCTTATTCCAAGATCGTAAAAGTAGATTTTTCTCGATTTCGCGATCTCTTTTCTTAAATTTCTACTGAAAGGTTGCAATCTGAAGATGACAAATACTTTTTCAAGCAGATCTATATATTCCGAGATTGACTGCTTGCTCGTTCCTACAAGGTTGGATAATTCCGAATACGAAACCTCATTCCCAATTTGCAGGGCCAGAGCGGTTAGAAGTTTTGTGATTATTTCCGAGTTTTTCAGGTTGTTTACCTTGAGAATATCTTTGTATAGATAATTTGAGGCTAAATATTTTATATTTTCCGACTTTTCGCTAGAAGATTTTGCCTGTGCCACTGTTGGATACATTCCGTAAATCAGATAGTTCTCAAGATTTCGTGACATTTCAATTTTGTCGTTTTTTTTCAGCAGTTCTTTTATTGACAACTGATATAGCCAAAATTCTACCGATCTGCCTGTTAATGGTTCTGTGATTTCATTGGCTAGGTCTAAAGAAGATGATCCTGTGGCTATAATTTGAATATCGGTGAAATTGTCTATCAAAAGTTTCAGCTTCAGTCCGATGTTTTTTATTCTTTGGGCTTCGTCTATGATGACCAGTTTAGATTCTCCGATAAGTTGTTTTAGAGCGGCAGACGTTTCAGCTTCTCTTAGGGCATTTTGAATATCCATTTCGTCGCAATTCAGGTATTTTGACGGGATGTTTAGGTCTGCCAAAATCTTTTTTACCAAAGTTGTTTTCCCCACCTGTCTCGCCCCATAGATGATTAGGGCTTTTTGTTTGAACAGATGCGATTTTATGGCCGGTTCCAGAAGTCTTTCTATGTACATATTTAGCTAAATTAGGGAATTTCTACTTACAATTTTAGCTAAATCTGAATAAGATTGCAAGGATATTTTGTTTATTGGAAATCTGTGATGAAATCTCCCGAGATAAAAAGTAAAAAATCTTTTATTTAAGCTAATAATCAAATATTATGAACCTGAAAAATTAGACCCTCCCTAGTTCATTTCTAACTTTTTACGAGATGAAAGTTTTAATTCTCGCCGGTGGTGGGGGGACAAGGCTATGGCCCCTCTCGCGTGAAAATAAACCCAAGCAATTTTTAAAAGTTAAAGGCGAGAATTCTCTCTTGCAAGATACTTTTGAGCGCGCGCGGCAGGTTGGCGAGCCGGGTGAAATTTATGTGGCGACAGGTAAAAACCTAGTGAAAGAAGTCGTGGCGCATCTGTCCGATTTGCCCTTAAAAAACATTATTTCCGAACCGGTAAGAAGGGACAATGCTCCGGCGATTGGCTTGAGCCTAGTCGCAATGCTTAAAAATGGCGCTAAAAAATCAGACACAGTGGTGATGATGCCCTCCGATCATATTATTGAAAATGAAAAGAAATTTATGGCCACATTAAAACTGGCGGAGGGTTTTTTGAGAGGACATAAAGAAAAAATTGTCACTATCGGGATTAAGCCGGTCTATCCGGAGACGGGATACGGGTACGTCAGAATAAACTCAAAACTCATAACTTATAACTCAAAACTGAAAATATATGAAGGAGAGAGATTTGTGGAGAAACCGGATCTGGTGACAGCCAAACAATATTTAAAAGAGGGGAATTATTTTTGGAACGCGGGAATTTTTATCTTCCAAATTGGCACAATGCTGGCTTTGTACGCCAAGTTCTTGCCGGAGATTTGGGAAGGACTGAAAGAGATTCAGAAATTTCTGGAAACTAAAAAAGAGGTTGAAATAATTGAAAAGATCTATCCCCAACTGATTAAAATTTCTCTTGATTACGGCATTATCGAAAAATATCAGGGAGTGATGGTGATCCCTGTGGCTGATCTGGGTTGGAATGACATCGGCCATTGGCAGTCTTGGTGGAGTATGATGCAAAGAGACCAGCAGGGCAATTTTATCAGGGGCAAGGGGATGGTGGTGGAAAGTGAAAATTCCCTAGTTTTAAGCGAGCAAAAACTGATTGGTCTGGTGGGTATGAAAAACGTGGCGGTGGTAGAGAGTGGTGATGCCGTGCTGGTGGTTAATTTAGATAAATCCCAAAAAGTTAAGGAATTATTAGTAAAATTGCGTGAACGGGGTCACGACAAACTCCTATGAATCTATTTTAGTGAAGCCTGAAATTAATATCTAGGGCTTTTATAGTTCAACAAAACGAGAGATTTTTTTGAGGTAGAGAGGGTATAAAAGCAATAAACTTTTTAAGGTCTTGAGCATGATTTTTTGGTCTAGCTCCAGATAATCGTGCGCTAGCCGGTTGCGAAAGCCGGCGGTGGGAGCCAGTTTCTTAGCTTCTGTTTCCGTGAAAACTTTTAATTCCACCAAGTCTAAAAAGCTTTGATAGTAAGAATCACTAATTTTATTCAAGTTTTCCTTGAGTAAAATTTGATTGATGGAAATAGCGGTCTCAATAATCTCTTCCGCCATTTTTTCGGCGGCGTAAAGTAAGAACTCATGCTCTTTCTGATCCCACTCTTTTAAAACCCGCTGAAGTTTTTTCAGTAGTTGCCCAATGTGTTCCAATTTTTTCTCAATGTTGTTTTGGGTCATAAAGAAAAGTTTTTAACTAATTCGGAACGCCAGCGGTAGAAGCGCTGGAAATCCATATAGTTCAGATAAATTTTTCCCAAAAGATCGTCAAAGAGCCCCTTTTGACGAGAAAACAAAACTCGACCCTCTTTGGCGATATTCATGGCCAGTAGAAAAGAAGCTTTTTTTAAATCAATCAGGTCAATTTTATTTTCTTGAGTAATTTTTGTAAGGTCGTTTAAAAGTCGGTCTTGTTTTACCGTAGAAAGTCCTTTATGAGAGTAGAAGGCGAGATCTAAATCACTTTCAGGATGCATCTTTCCGGTTAGGCGCGAACCAAACAGCAGGATTAAATCCAGTTGATACAAATTGGCCAGTTTTTTCAGCTCTTTTTGTTTGGGAATCATCTTAAAAAAGGCTAAGCTATCTTTAGTTTAACTAAATTTTACAAGAATGAAAGTTTCTGTGGGGTTTCTCACTTACAATTCAGACAAATATCTGCCGGATTTTCTGGAAAGTCTTGTAAGGCAGAGTTTTAAAGATTTGGAAGTTTTGGGATTGGACAATGGTTCGACGGAGCTCACCACAGGTGGTTCGCGAGATGATTCAGCGAAATTTATTCAAAAAAATTATCCCCAGATTAAGTTTTTTCAGGCTAAAGAAAACCTGGGCTTCTCAAAAGGACACAATTTTTTAATCAATGTTTCACGAGGAGAATATTACCTTTGTCTCAACCCGGATGTTCTATTGGAGTTAAATTTTATTGAAGAGTTAGCGCGAGTTTTGGATGAAAAACCCAAACTGGGGTCCGTGGGCGGGAAGCTGAAGTACTGGGATTTTAAAATCCCCCAACCGCAGTACCAGATGGTGCACGGCGAGCCCCCTTTATCAAGGGGGCAAGAGCAACAGGGTCAGACCCTAACGGTTCCCAAAGGGTCTGACCCTGTTGCGAAGGAGCAATTAAGAGGACAAGATGATGGCAAAACAGACATGATTGATTCTTTGGGATTAAAATTTAAGGCCAGTCATTGTTTTGAAGACCTAGCGCAGGGTGATTTGGATCGTGTGGAATATAATCAGTCACGGCAGATTTTCGGTCCTTCGGGGGCTGCGGCGCTTTACCGCCGCAAGGCGTTGGATGAGGTGGTATTGGGCCAATCGGATTGTTTTCGCTTGGTTTCCGCTAATACCCATAACCTAAAATCTAGCGCCTATTATCAGTTTTTTGATGAAAATATGTTTGCCTACAAAGAAGACATTGACCTAGCTTACCGTTTACAATGGACCAGCTGGAAAAGTTGGTATCAGGCGACAGCGGTGGCGTACCATCATCGCTCCGCGATGAAACGCAAAGCTCAAAACGCAAAACTCAAAAGTTTTTTGGAAACTAGAAAGCAAAAGAGTAGGTTCATCAAAAAAATGTCCACCTTGAACCATTTAATTTTGCTCTCTAAAAATTTCAGCTGGAGGTTCAGTTGGAAAATTAAAATCAGCACAGTTGTATTGGAACTAGGAAAATTCTGCTACCTGTTCTTGCGAGAACCTTATCTTTTAAGGCAATACTGGAAGTTTTGGAGCATCAGAAAAAAACTACACATTTCACCTAAAAAGGTTGGCGTGGTGGAAATAGAAAAACTGATTTATTGGCGGGATGGACGGAATCCTCCTTCACTCTTTTGAGTTACGGAGGACGAGACTCTTGTACCCCGAATTAGGTTTTTTTATTCTACATAGCTTTACGCGAAGCAGAATGGCGGGATGGACGGGATTTGAACCCGTGACCTCCTGCGTGACAGGCAGGCGTTCTAACCAGCTGAACTACCACCCCAGATTAGCTTGTAGATTTTAGCTTGTAGCTTATTAGAAAACAAGCAAGGTAAGTATAAACAAACAGTTTACTAAGACAAGATAAGCTGTTTACGACAATGGGTGTAAAAAGGAGTAGCTTAGGATCATACGCTAATTTCTTTGAATAAATAAACTTTGCTCCTAAAGCCCCCTTGATAAAGGGGGCTCGCCATGCACCGTCTGGTGTCGTGGTGGGGGGATTTATCAAGGAAGTAAAAAACTCAAACCCCCCAGCCCCCCCTTATCAGGGGGGTAGATACAGGAAGAGTCTCTTAGAAGAAGGTTAAATAATTTAGCTCAAAACTTTCTTTTGATAAAAGCCAAAGCTGATCAAAGC
>CAZPDC010000037.1:4002-6981 GCA_964585215.1 uncultured Candidatus Peribacteria bacterium | reverse complement strand
CTCAAAACTTTCTCAAAGGAAAAAACGTATGATCCGGTATAGTGTGGAGCGTTCGGGGTTATCAATTGTGAGTTGCGATCTCTTGAATTTCTGATTGCCCTTGTTATACTAGCTTCCTTTTTCAAAATAGTTATGGAAGAAAGACCAGAAGAACCTTTAGGGCTTACCAATAATGAAAGAGCCCAGATTATTCTTAATAAAAAATGGCAAGATCAAGATGAAGATGCGGTAAATGTGCTGGACAAAGAGAGTGCCAAGCATTTGTCAGCGATCTTAGAAGTGAAAAATATATCCGATGATGATTTGCGTGAGATTGAGAATAAACTGGGAGTTGTTTCCGGAGCGATTAAGAAGAAGTGGATTTTTACGGGCATTCCAAGTAAATTTGTTTCTTCGTTTGAAGATTCTTTAGATCTTGAGAAGGGTACGCTTTTGAATCCGAAATTGACGGAAATGGAAATAAAGCTTAGTCGTTGCGCGAGGGATGATTTTTCCATTCCGCAAATGAGCGAGGCTTTTGGTTTCAAAGATAATTTGCAACAGTTTTACCTTTGCTTTAGATGTAAAGAAACCTTGTCACGCAAACTTCATTTTTACGAAATGGAGCATTTGACAAAAGCCTTTAAGACAAAATTGCAAAAACAAAAAGAAGGACAACGGCTTAACTTTGATAATTTTTTAATGGGGTATATTTCGGATTGCGGTTATAAAAAGGCGTATTTGTTTAATCTTAAAGAACGCTTGAAGCGATTAAAAAAATTATACCCTGAATCGTTTTTGGAATTTTTATCCCCTGTTTTTAAATACTATAAAGAAGCCCTGTCTTTTTATAAAAATCCAAGCGAAGCGAAAAGAGAATTGGGCGGAATGATATTTATATTGTTCAGTTTTAAAGAGGACGTGACGGCTTCGTTAACCGTAGAATTACTAAATCCAATTCAGCCCAAAGAAGTTTTTCCAGCCTATATGCGAAATCCTGTTTTTGAAAAGATCTTATTTTATTGTCTGTTGGAAGTTGAATACGGTAAAAATGAAAAAAATAAAAGATGCATCATGGAGACTGTTGATGAGCAAGGGGTTTTTGAAGCGGTTGCCGAGATGATTAAAAATTCAGCTGAACTTCTGGATCAATTAACCAGTATTATACCGGCAGACCTAACTCCTACTAATATTGAAAAAGCCTTGGATCTTTGGGGTTTGATCAAGAAAGGGAAATATTCGACAGTTAGCGTAGAGGGAATTATAAGGTTTCGTGAAAAAATACTTCAATGTCTTGAAATAAAGCCAGCACAATTATCGCCTGGAGAGCCGGGGGTCAAGAAAGAAGAGGTTAAAATTGAAGATGCTTCGAGCGAAGAAAACAAAGAAAAAATAAAGAGGTTGAAGGAGGAGTTAAGATCAAGAATTAATCCCTTTCAATTGAGTCAGCCGTTGGAAAATACAGCGGTGTTAATACCCAAAGGAGAGCGAGGCAGATTTAATGTAAATGATTCGCGAGAGATAAAAATTTATAAATGTTTATTTGTTTTGGTCAAAAGATATGTTAAAGAAATTCTCAAGGCACGGATTTGTGACCCGAATCAATTGTTAAATGAAATAGCCGATAAAGATGACTTGATTATAAGAAATAATCAGGAGCATTTGAGTTGCTTTATATCTTTGGTTTTGGAAAGCGTAAAATCGATTGATGTTAATCACACGTCGGCACCAGTAACAGAATCGGAAGATGTGCTTATCGAAAACAACTCGGCTGTGACTGAAAAAGAACCGGAAAAATTAGTGGAAACCGGGGAAAAAACTGAAAACCGTAAATCTGATCAGGGAACTAGAAACAAGATAAAACATGTCAAGAAGGTCATAGGAGACAAGTTGAGCATTTCTTTGAGTCAAAATCCTGACGATCAAAAATTACCTAAAATAATTCAGCCGGAGCTGGAAGTTCCAATGGAAAAATTAAACCAAGAACCCAGACCGTTCCTATCAAAACGGACGATGAAACAGGTGATTAGACTTTCAAAACAAGACAGTGAAAAATTAAGTGAGGAAGAACGCCGAGACGTGGATATTTACAAAACTCTGCTCGTATCGACGAGAAAGTTTATTGGTCAGATTTTAAGCGATAACCCTGGTTTAAAAGAACAAGACTTGAAGTATTTGATGATTCTTGATTTGGATGCGAAAGAGGGTGCGCAGCAAAAAAATGCCGCGGAAAAAATTGAAATAAAACAAGAAAAATCACGGGATATAGCAAAATCTAACGATAAAAAAAAGGTAATCTCTATTTCTGATTTCGCCAGATTTCTAGATGAAAGGGGACGTGGGGCAGTGAAAGAATTAGCTAACAGATTGGGAGGAATTAGCGTTCAAAATATATATAAATGGAAACGGGGCGAACGATCCATACCCTTCAAGTATCGCGCTTGTATTGTTGAATACCTCAATACGCTAAAAAACGAAGTTTTGCCAAAAGCTCCTAGGGACAAAAAGCCGATTGACAAGGAGGCTATTAAAACAGACAGTCAAACAACGCAAGCTGTAATTAAAAAACCAAAAGAAGCGCTACGGATTATTCCAATAGAAAGGTTAAATATAGATAACCTAATCGCGGAATTAAGACCGGTTTATCCTCAAGATTGGCGAGAGATCTGGAGTGAAAAGGCTGGAAAGATTGATTTAAGCTTGGAACAATTTGTAGAAATGGTCGTAATGCGCTTGGCTAAAAAATACAACGGAAAGAGGGGTTCAATTTGTAAGGCTCTGGGCACGTCCCACTATTGTTTGAATAAAATCACAAAAGAGTTTAAATTAGATGAAAAGATTATTTCAATCAAGCCGAAGGAGACCAAAGAAAATCCAGAATCGCCAATATTAAACGGTGAAGACCCGAGGAAAATAGAACCGGAAACCAGTAATCCGCCAGTATCGCAAGTAGAAGTTTTAGGTAAGCCTAAAGGTAAAGATGAAGTTGCCCAAAAAGAA
>CAZPDC010000037.1:0-3902 GCA_964585215.1 uncultured Candidatus Peribacteria bacterium | reverse complement strand
AAAGATGAAGTTGCCCAAAAAGAAGATGCTAAAAAAATTGTAGCTGTGGAAGTCGCAAATGAGTCATCAGAGAAGGCGAATCAAGTTGAAATTGTCCAAGCCAAGCAAAAACCACCAATTGAGTCGCAAGTAGAAATTAACAAAGAAAAGAAACCTACCCTTGAGCCTGTTATTACAAAAAAGCGGAAAGAAATTCCTAAAGTCGAATATTCCAAGGTTGAAGTTATAGAGCCTATTATTAAAGAAGTAACTAAACTAGTTGAACTTTCTTTAGCCCCAGAGCCACCCAAAATAGCTGAGGAGGCTAAAAAGGAAAAAACTGTTAGTATCGCGACAACAATTGACCAGATTAAATCAATTCAAGACGATATAGAGCTGAAAGAGATGTTGGCGTCACTTTATAGTGAGAAAGATATTGAAGAAGTTAAAAAATTCGAAAAAGTCACCAGGAGCCAAGTTGTTCAATTTGTTATTCGCAGACTATCAGAAAATCAATTATCTATTAGAAACGCGATGTGCCTGGCGGCTTCCTTTACAAAGAGACAAGGCAAAGCCTTCGGAATCTTTAATTTTGAAAAGTTAATCAAGGAATTGAAGGGCTGTGACGACAAAACGATAGACAAAGTCATCGAACCCATCAAGCAAGGTAAGAATATTGATGAGATTGTGGATGCCCTGTACGGAGAAGATGAATTGTAGGTTTTAGACGCTAGGTGATGGCAGGAGAATGAAATGATAAAAAGTCATAAAGTCACAAAGTCATAGAGTGATGGAATAACAGGTTTTTTCTCTTGAAGAAAAGGATTTTGCCAGTATAATCTGACTGCTTTTTAATGTTCCAAATGAAGGGGAAACTCCTAAACTATCTACAGGACTCTAGAAAAGAGCTCAATCATGTCAGTTGGCCTACCAGAAAACAGATTACGGAATTGACCATGATTGTGATTGGGGTGACCGCGGTGGCCGCGGCGCTTATCGGAGCTTTTGATTACTTCTTTCAAGTGGTTTTTGGTCTGATGGTGAGATAGAAAATTAAAATCAAAAATTAAAATGCAAAAATTAAAAATGAAGAACAGTTTTTTTGAAAATTAATTATTGAAAATTCATTGATAATTGATAATTGATAATTGATAATTGTAAATTCTCCCTTAATTCATCATTCTTAATTCATTATTCTAACTTCTAACCGTGACTAGACAGGCGGAAAACACAGGTTGCAACTGGTACGCGATTCATACCTATTCAGGGTATGAAGATGCGGTGCGCAACGCGCTGTTGCAAAGAATCGAGAATATGAATATGCAAGACTACATTTTTGATGTGGTGGTTCCTAAGGAAAAGCAGGTGGTCATTAAAAAGGGAGAAAAGAAAATAGAAGAAAAGAAACTTTTCCCGGGTTACGTGTTGGTGAAAATGATGGTAACGGATAAATCTTGGTTTGTAGTTCGCAATACCCCGAATGTGACTGGATTCGTGGGATCAGGTACGATTCCCGTGCCGGTTTCCGCGGAGGAGTTTGGCGTGGTGCAGAAGCGGATGGGTGAGGCGGAACCGAAAGTGAAGATTCCCGTGGAGATTGGTGAAAATGTGGTGATTACGGAAGGACCTTTCGCGAATTACGAAGGAGGGGTGAGTAAAATTGATGAAAATAGAGGCAAGATTACCATGCTGATTTCCATGTTTGGTCGGGAGACACCCGTGGAGTTAGATGTGACACAGATTAAGAAGAAATAATTTTTGACTTTAAAAAGATGAGAGCAAAGTGGCAAACGCTGGCCGTGTTAATGTTACTCTCTGGATTGCTTGTCGGGATGGATTTTTATTTTACGCCTAAAGAAAAGGTAAATTTATTTTGTCGGAAAGAGATTTTTATTGAAAATGGTTGGGGAAAGGGGATAGAAGGGGCGATAAGGGAAGAAAAGGGGTGGGGAGGGGAAAGTGTTTGCCGACAATATATTGTGAGCGATAAAGACTTACTAGCAGTAGTTTCTGTGGCTAGAGGATTGAATCGTTTTGATGAAATTAAAAAGAATTTTGAACAGTCCGCTGATTCAGTGTTAAAATTGGAAGGTACCAAAGACTATGGCCAGCGAGGTGTGATTGTGGTAACTGATCAGTCTTCCTTGATACGTTCCTTATTGGTGGAACTGTACGACAACCGCACGGTAGCAGTGGAGTATTTGCCGGAACTGGAAGAAAAGGTGAAAGAAATCATTGAGGAGATGGAAACATGAAGAACAAGAAAACAACAGAACAATAAAACACTGGAACAGGGAAACAAATAAACAACAGAACAAGGAAACAAAAGAACACTAAAGGACAAGAAATGATAAATAATAGAAGAGCTAAGAGATAAATAGTTTTAATCCTGTTTTTTAATTCAAAATTCCAGATTCTAATCTCCAGATTCTGATTGTTGTCTTGACTTTGAAAGAAAAAACCCTAGCTTACTTTTGCTTTTTATTAAAAGAATGGCGAAAAAAATTAAAGCGGTTGTGAAATTGCAGATTAAAGCGGGAGGAGCTAATCCAGCGCCTCCAGTGGGTCCTGTTTTGGGTCAACAAGGCGTTTCGATCCAAGAATTTTGCAGTCAGTTTAATGAAAAAACCAAAGCGATGGGGGATATGGTAGTACCTGTGGAACTCACAGTTTACGAAGACCGTTCTTTTAGTTTTATCACCAAAACACCACCAGCCGCCTTCTTGATTTTAAAGGCTTTGGGTAAGGAAAAAGGCTCGGCTACGCCACACTCGGAAAAAATTGGCACATTGACTCAAATACAACTGGAAGAAATCGCGAAAACTAAATTACCAGATCTAAATACAGACAATTTGGAAGCGGCCAAACGCATGATCGCGGGCACGGCGAAGAATATGGGAGCAGAAGTTGAAGAT
The DNA here is from genome assembly GCA_964585215.1 of uncultured Candidatus Peribacteria bacterium. Classification (GTDB taxonomy): domain Bacteria; phylum Patescibacteriota; class Gracilibacteria; order CAZPDC01; family CAZPDC01; genus CAZPDC01. The sequence continues at coordinate 1,008 of CAZPDC010000037.1, read as the reverse complement.
AAAAAATAAAAGATAAAAAATGAAAAGCAATTTCTAAATTCATCCCGCCTAGCGGGACAAAACTGTTTAGGATTTTAAATTTTGAACATTAGAATTTGTTTAGGATTTGGTGCTTAGAATTTGGAATTTAATCGTTTGGACTTGTTTCAATATTCGAAATTCGAAATTCAACATTCAATTAAGATTGAGTGGGAGCCCCGACTCGTCGTGGCGCTATTACTACTAATTAAACTACTATGAAAACGCACGGCAAGAAGTACCGCGAGGTACAAAAAAAGGTGGAAGAACGTCCTTATCAGCTGGAAGAGGCGTTAATTCTTTTAAAGGAAATGGTTGTCACAAAATTTGATCCATCTTGCGAGATTCACCTTAACCTAAACGTTGATCCCAAAAAAGCGGATCAATTGGTCAGAGGTACGGTGGTCTTACCATATGGTACGGGTAAAAAAATCAAAGTGATTGTTTTTACGGAAGAAAATCCTAAAACTTTTTTGGAAGTAGGCGCGTTGAAAGCTGGCGGAGAAGACCTGATCGCGGAAGTGGAAAAAGGCTTTCTGGATTTTGACGTGGCTGTCGCGGAACCACCTATGATGAAAAAGATTGCCAAGCTTGCTAAGGTTTTGGGTCCCAAGGGTTTAATGCCTTCTCCCAAGGCGAACACAGTTACAGATAAGCCGCTAGAAGCACTCAAAGAACTTTTAGCAGGACGCGTGGAGTTTAAGACCGACCCCACCGCGATTATTCATAGTATTTTTGGTAAAGCTTCCTTTGAAAAAGAAAAGTTACTGGAAAATCTCAAAGTTTTTTTGAAAGCGATTGTTTCCGCTCGTCCGAGTGGAATTAAAGGAACCTACATTATGAATATGACGATTTGCACAACGATGGGACCGGGAATTAGACTGGAGAATAAAGTATTGGGAGAACTGGGGAGAGAATAAGAAAGTGATAAAGTCATAAAGTAATCCCGTACCATCACAATACCATGCGGTATATGACAAGTTCGGTGCA
>CAZPDC010000036.1:0-7090 GCA_964585215.1 uncultured Candidatus Peribacteria bacterium | reverse complement strand
ACCCAAATTTTCTAAACGTGTTTTTTTGTCTTCTTCTATTGCGCTGCTGAAATTTTTAATTAATGGAGAGAAAACAAGTGATTGTTTTATAATCTCAATTGCCCTAAAGAGTTTTTGCTGAAGCTCTCGTGGATTTTTTACGTAAGATTTATGTTTCGCAATTGTCTCAAAAGCTTTTATCTCTCTTTCGGGATGTTTATAAGTAAGCGCTAGAATGTATAAGACTTCTTCATCAACGCCGCCTGTTTGTAGAGCCCGAATTTCATCTAAAAATTTTGAAATCTCTAAATTTAAGGGATTTTCTGTAAAATATTTATTTGTTTCCATTGCCAATGGATTGTCTGAACTACCCCATTCAGGATTTTTAGCTTTTAAGGCTAAAGATAGAAGCTGCGCGCCTTGTTCATCTTGAACAACAATTTCTGGAGTTTCCAAAACTGCTGTAGTCATTTTATCCTCCTCTTGTTCTTTTGTCTTGATATTCTGTTGGTCTAATGCCCTCATGATTTAGTGTTTTACATTTTAATTTTTTATTCTTTGGTTTCTCTGTCTATTGTTTTTATGATCTAGTGTTCTTGTGTTCTCGTGAGCTACTTCACTCTCTCCACTTCCTCCAAAGTAGTAATACCGGCGAGTACTTTTAGGAGGCCGTCTTCCTCTAGGGTCAAAAATCCTTCCGTGCGGGCTTGCTTGAAGATGGCATCGGCCGAGGCTCTTTTTAAGATGAGTTCGCGAATTGCTTCGGTAATCAAAAGCACTTCGCCAATCACGGTGCGGCCACGGTAACCTGTATGGCTACATTTCTCACAACCCTCCGGTTTGGCTTGATAAACAAAGCTCGGCATTGACTTGAGATTGGGAATTATTTTTTTAATCGCATTTAAGACGGTTTGAATTTCTTGCTGTTCCGTCGTACTTAAAGTGTGAGACAGACGGCATTCTGGACAGACCTTACGCACGAGTCTTTGGGCAATAATCGCGTTTAATCCCGGAGCCAACATAAAAGGACGTAGGCCCAGATTAAACAAGCGCGGGATTGCTTCTTGTGCCCGGCCAGTGTGCAAGGAAGAAAAGACTAGATCACCCGTAAGGGCGGCTTGAAAAGCAATTTCCGCGGTTTCCTGATCGCGAATCTCTCCCACCATCAGCACGTCAGGATCTTGGCGTAGAATAGAGCGTACGCCGGTTTGGAAGTCATAACCATGGGCGGGATCAATCTGGCTTTGAATCAGGCCGGGCAGTTGGTATTCAATGGGATTTTCTAGAGTCACGATTTTACTGTGGGAATTATTCAGTTTCTGTAGAAGGGCGTAAAGGGTAGTGGTCTTACCACTACCCGTGGGGCCAGTTACGAGCAACATCCCGCGATGGCGTAGAAGCGCGGTTTGGATTTTTTGTTGTAAAAACTCTTGAAAGCCCAGTTCTTCAAAACCAAACAAAGTTTTGCCTTTATCCACGAAACGGAGCACAAAACTTTCGCCAAAATTGGTGGGGAAGGTGGCGACGCGCACGCTGACTTTGTGTGCTTGAAAATCAAATTCGTAATGCCCATCTTGGGGTAATGAAGTTAAATTGGCTTTAAGATTGGAGCGGTATTTGATTTGTTGCGCTAAATGTTGATATTTTTCTAGATCAAGCCGAAAGATTTCATACAGCAAACCGTCAATCCGGAAGCGTAGTAAGACGTTTTGTGCTTGGGGGTCAATGTGAATATCCGAAGCCCCTGTTCTTAAGGCGCCTAGATTGAGTAATTCCAAAATTTCCTCTCCCACGGCAGTCTGGAGTTTGCTTTTTAATTCTTCTAGGTTTTGGATTTCTTTTTCAAAAGTTTGCGCCGAGGTTTGTTTAAGCGTCTTAGTAAGCTCATTTTCTTTTTCAGTGTTCCATTTTTGATAAACATCCCAGGCAAATTGAAAACTTTCTTCTGACATCAGACTTAAACTAACTCGATAACCCCTTTTTTGCAGGGAGGCAATTAAAGTTTGTGTAGCTTGATTAGAAGGGTCGGTGGAAGCTAATTTAAGTACTTTACCGTTTACAAAATAGAGCAGACTTTTGGTATCCAAAACCTCCTTCTTTTTAAGGAGCATAAGCGCGTCGCGTTCTAGAGGATAGATTTTTAAATCCACATAATCCCAGTCTTGCTCGGAGGCAAGCTTTTGAACATCTTTTTCTTTGAGCTCGACGTTAAGGCTTTGCCAAAGCGGCAGGGATTTACCGGTGGTTTTAGAGTTTTGTTTTGGATTAACCATAATTCGACTGGTTTATTCTCCTTCGCCAGAATACCTCGGTTTTTTAAAGCTGGAGTAAGGTGGCGAATTTCTTAAGAGTATGAATAAATTAACGATAAGCTTCGGAGAATGAAAGGATGTTTAATTTTTTAAAGCTGAGGAGCTTTCATTTATTTTAACATAGTTGTCCTGGTAAATAAAGAAACAGAGTAGTGGTAAGGTTGTAACTTTGAGCCACTACATTAAGATTAAAAGGCTTCTGTGCCTAACAAGAGACTAAGTTTGTTTGATTCCAGACCCATCCGTCGCTCTTCGAGCTATGGAGGGCTGACGCAAGCAGGAATGACAAACCTGATAAGAGAGATTAATATTTGCGTTGATGCTAACCAGTTATGCCTACCGTTAAAAAGAAATATTTTGGTAACCTGTCTGCTCGTTTGTTAAATCGTTTCGTGGTTTTACAAGTAGTCACCGGCGCGATTTTTTGCGTGATTATTGTGCGTTTGTTTTACCTACAAGTGATAGAGCACCATTACTATAATCTGCAGGCGAAAGAACAGCATTTTGGAGCGATTACAATTCAGGCGCGTCGTGGAGAGATTTTACTAGAAGATTCTCATTCAGAACAAGTTTTTAAATTGGCCACCAATACCACGTTAGACATGTTGTATGTGGATCCAGTGTGGGTGGATGATCCAAAATTGGTAATTGAAAGTTTATCCCCTTATCTTTATGAGATTTTCTGTTCTAAAATCCTTGCTCAAAACTATGACGCTTGTTTGAAGAAAGTTGCTATTTTCACAGGCGAAACACCGGAAGAACAAGCTAGCCCTATTATTCAACCAAACAAAGAGGAATTAATTCAAGAGATTAAGCAGGCTCTTTTAGAAAAATTAAATTTAAAAGAAGTAACTTATGTTGTTTTAAAACAAACGGATGATCAAAAATTACTGGAAGAAGTGAGGGCTTTGAATTTAAGGGGAATTTTTACAGAGGAGGGTTTGGTTTATGCTAATCCTGTTTTGGTCGTGGATAGGGCAAAAACGGCCCGACTACTCGCGCGTAAATTGCAGTTGTCCACGGAAGAGTTAGAAGCGAAGTTGATTCGCCGTTCGTTACGTTATGTCAAACTGGCCAACAAGATTGATCCTGAAATTTCTGAGGGGATTAAACAGCTTAATCTGAAAGGAGTGGTGCTTTTACAGGAACGTTGGCGCTTTTACCCTGAAAAGGGTTTAGCCGCTCAAGTGGTGGGATTTTTGGACCGTGAAGGCAAAGGGCGTTATGGTATTGAGGAACGTTTTGAAGAAAGCCTCAAGGGTGAACCCGGAGAGATTATCGCGGAAAATGATCCTTTTGGCAGGCAAATTACGGTGAAAAAGAGTGTAATCAGACCGGCCTCTGATGGGACTAGTGTGGTATTAACTTTGGATCGGGTGGTACAGGAAAAAGTGGAGGATTTTTTAACGAAAAGAGTCTGGGAAACCAAGGCCAACAGTGGTCAGGTGGTAGTCGTCAATCCTCTAACAGGAGAAGTTATTGCTATGGCCAATTATCCTTCTTTTGACCCTAACTATTTTGGAAATATTTATGAAACAGAAGAGATTAATTATGACCCGGGTGCGAGTGCCGTAGTTTTAGAAGATTTAGGAGAGAATCGTTTTTTGATTTATAAGAATCGTTTTGGTCCGGAAGTTTATTTAAACAAGATTGTTTCGGAAGCTTATGAACCAGGTTCGGTTTTTAAGGCCTTTACCATGTCCTCTGCCTTGGATATAGGAGAAGTAACTCCTCAAACGCCCTACTTTGATCGTGGAGAGGTAAAGGTGGATGAGTTTACAATCCATAATGTGGATAAAAGATGTTATGGTAGCCACAATATGGTCAACGCGTTAAACTTTTCTTGTAATGTTGGTCTCGCTTTTGTCTCAAACAAAATAGGTAAGAGTCTTTTTTATAAATATATTCATGATTTTGGTTTTGGAGCAAGGACAGATATAGAATTGAATGGTGAAGCCAAAGGTAGTATGCGTTATTTTCGTTATTGGTCAGACGCGCATTTGGCAACGATTGCTTTTGGACAAGGTATTACAGTCACGCCCTTGCAGATGGCGATGGCTTTCTCTGCCTTGGCTAATGGAGGAATTTTAATCAAACCGCAGTTGGTTAAGTATTTAATTCACCCGGATGGTAAAATAGAAAAAAATGACTTGGAAGTTTATGGTCGTGTTGTGACGAAAAAGACCGCTGACACTATCACGGCTATGCTGGTTTCCGTAGTGGAAAACGGAATCGCGAAAAAAGGAGAAGTCGTAGGCTATTTTGTGGCGGGTAAGACTGGTACTTCTCAAATCGCCTCACGTTTTGGTGGCTATGAAGAAGGAGAAGGTACAACGACTGCCTCTTATGGTGGTTATGTTCCTGCGGACAACCCTCAATTCGTGATTTTGGTCAAGATTGACCGTCCGCGCAGTGGTATTCATGGTTCTGAAATTGCCGCGCCTCTCTTTGCTCAAGTCGCTAAGTTTCTCATGGATTATTACAATGTGCCACCGGAAAGATAGTTGGTAGTTAACAGTTACTAGTTGCCAGTTGTTAGTCAGTAGTTAATAGTTAAAAACAGTGGCTTATTCCCGCCAATGGTTATTTCTGGCTCTGCTTTATGACTCTATAACTTTGTGACTTTATCACTTCTCTGTCAGCCACTATTCCAGCTTCTCCAGCTGGTCGCTTTTTTCGTATTCCTCCGGTTTGCCGAGGTAATCAACTCCGTAGATGCTGTAGAACCAAGCATAAACCATTTCGGTCACCGCTCCAAAAAAGCCAATCCCGCCCCAGATCAAGGGGAGAGCTAGTAAAATCAAAATTGCCCTACTCTGATCCCCTTTTTCAACCAGCATTAAAACTAAAAGAATTGTCAGAGTCGCGATTATACCCAAAGAGACGCCATAAAGATTCACTAAAAGATGAGAAGATCTTGAAACAACCTCCATTACTAAAGCGCTCACCATGCTGCTGATAAAAATTTGAACCCCAACTATAAAAGACAGAGATTGAAATTCAGCACCTTGAATTACTAGATAGAGCGGGAGACAAAAAATGAAGATGATAATATTAACCAGAAAGACTTGAGTGAGGATTGTGGTGAGATTGCGATATTTTCCCTTGTCAACCAAATAAATTAATAAACAACCCAATAAATTACCCACACTGGTGGCCAAAAAAGCCATTGCCAACACGACAAAGGTAAATAAAGGATGAATTTCTGCCGCTCCAGAGAAAATTCCTTGGAAAACGGAAGTCGCCAAAAAAATCACCACCAGCATGATTAAGGTTCCTCCAAAACCACCCAAAAGTCCCGCTATAAAGCGATAAAAGACCACTCTGCCTTCTATTTTACGTGGAACTTCATTTTTCCAGCTAGCTTTAATTTCACTCATATTAGTTTTATTTATTACCATTATAACAAATGACCTGTTTAAAGAGAAACTAATCTTTTTGCTTAGATAATTTTTTATAGTTCAGTAAAAGTAAAAATATACCTAAAGTAATCATAATGTCGGCTAGATTAAAAACAGGAAAATTACCAAGAGTAATAAAATCTGTCACAGAGCCTTTAATAAAACGGTCAATTAAATTGCCCAAGCTTCCTCCTAAAACAAGTCCGATTAGAATTTGGGTACTTTTCAATCTAAGATTTAGATAATGAACCGCTAGATAAAGGCCCAAGCTTAAGAGTAAAATAGAAATGATGATTAAAATTGTTCCTTCTAGGGGGAGGCTAAAAGCAATGCCTGTATTTTGGGTATAGACTATTTGCAAAAAATGTCCCCTGGTTTTCTCTAAAAGGGGTGTTTGGATTACTAAAAACTTGGTTAGCTGGTCTAAACACAGAGACAAAAAGCTAGTTGAAATCAGTAAGAACATAACTTCTCATTTACATTTCCAAGTTAGTCTATTTTTTTGATTCTTCCAAATCAATTTTCATCTTTTAATCTAGACGCTAATTCGCCAATTTTTCTGTTGAATATTCTCCCAATCGTAGGGGAATTGATAATTTTCCCAAGCTTTAATTACAGCGGCAAAAATTTCCCATTGATCTTCGGTTTTGAATAAAAAACCATTTCCTTTTTCTTTAAGAGGCAGATATTCTTTAACTAAGTCAGAAAGTTGATTTTTAGTGATGACAATTGTTCCATTTTGAAAACAATGTAGAATTTTACTGGTTGGTTCGTGAGTGTGTGGAAAGAGTAAAAGGGCATCCAGACCTCCTAGACAAATTTGATCGGTATAGTCTTCTTGGAAGATCACTTTTTGTAGATTTAATTTAGAGAGAAGCTTCTGTCCCTCTTTCCGTTTGGTAATAATCACTGTTTGAAAGTCAGGAAAATTGATTAAAGCGTTAATTAATTCAAGTTTATCTGAAACCGTAGAGCTCGTAGTAAAATCAGTTAAGTCTATGCCCAAAAGAAAGTCCCGTGACCTAGACTTTTTACCAAAAATATCCAGTAGCCTCTCTTTAAATATTTTTTTGGTTTTTAAGTCCAAGACAGGATTGTTTTTTTTCTGTGTCATTGGGATGGTTGTGATAACAGGATCACCCTTAAGCATAGCTTTTCAATTCACTTATTGTAGCAAATCTGAAAGAAAAATACAAAGTACAAAGATAAAAGTACTAAATACGAAGTACTAAGTAGGATCATACGTAAATAACTTTGAATAAATAAGCTTCATTCCTAAAGCCCCCTTGATAAAGGGGCACCAAGAAAAGCTCCCCCTTGATAAAGGGGCACCAAGAAAAGCTCCCCCTTGATAAAGGGGGTTGGGGGGATTTACTGATGTTGGTCAGTAATCTATCT
>CAZPDC010000035.1:0-7097 GCA_964585215.1 uncultured Candidatus Peribacteria bacterium | reverse complement strand
AATTCAGATAAAATACGTAAAGTAAGGTACTTTCAATGTAACAGGGTTAGACTTTTTAGACTCCTTTAAGGTCTAACCCTGTAAAACTCAAAACTTTTAACCTAGTTTCTATGCAAAAAATGATTTTAACGCCCCTCTTGGTTTTGGGAATTGTGTTGTTATTTAAGCCTCTTGGCGCTTTCGGGGCCAATGTTTATACTATTCAAAGCTCCATCTTGCCCGAACCGCTTTACACGATTCAGGCGGAAAAAACTTTCACCAATCATCAAGTGGAGATTAAAAGAGATAACTCTACTTTTATTCAGCCTTCTTTTTATTTTTATTCTCAATCCGCTCCGGATTCCAATGTGAATTGCGCTGACACCGAACCGATTCATTGGAAAACCGGTTATTTCCGTCCTCACGCCAAAAACTCAACTTGCCAAAGTACCATTTCATCTATTCAAAATATTTATTTCCCCGGCAAGTACTACTCTTGGCAACCGCACGGCTATAACCCTTATCTAGGGCTTTCTTTAGGCGCGCAAGAGAAAAAAGATACTTATTCTTACAAAGAAAATACGACTGTCAAAACCGAACGCCAGTGGATTCCCCGCAAAAATCCCGCCACGGGACTACAGACCTTTTGGATTATAGATCCGTAAAGAAAGTGGCAAAGTCACAAAGTGATAAAGTTATAGAGTGGGGAATTTTATTCTCTAAACGACTTATGGTGAGCTTTGTCGAACTAAATCGAAGGAACTAATGAACCAATAAACTGGTAAATTAAAAAACTGTAGATTCCGGACCCGACTCCGCTAAAGCTTTGACGGGCAGGCAAGCCAGAATGACAGTTTTTTAATTTATTATTCTTTATGACTTTGTGACTCTATCACTTTATGACTTTATTCTCTAGCACCAACTCCCCCTTCTTCAACGCCACTTTAACTTCACTTCCTTCTCCAATCTCTCCTTTAATAATCTTCTCTGCTAGTAAGTCTTCAATTTTTTCCTGCACGTTACGGCGCACGGGACGCGCGCCATATGTCGGGTTATAACTGATTTTAGTTAGATAGTCCAAAACTTTATCGTCTGCCATAACCACAATCTTTTTGTCCGCCAAGCGTGTATTCAGGCAGTCCAATTCCAGCTGTACGATTTTTTTGATGTGGGTTTTATTTAGTGGACGGAAAATCACGATTTTATCCACGCGGTTCAAAAATTCCGGACGGAAATAATCTTCTAACTCTTCCCGTACCTGTTCTTTCACCTCGTCAAAATGCGCCTCTTCTTTGCGAATCTCATTTGAAGAAAGATCAAAGCCAATCTTAGTAGCTTCTTGAGTGAAGCGGTCACTGCCCAGATTGGAGGTCATCACCACAATCGTGTTTCTGAAATCAATCCGACGACCCTTATTGTCCGTCAACTCTCCTTCTTCTAAAATTTGCAGTAAAATATTGAGCGCTTCCGGATGGGCTTTTTCCACCTCATCAAACAAAATCACACTATAAGGTTTGCGGCGCACTAGTTCTGTCAGTTGGCCACCCTCTTCGTAACCCACATACCCCGCGGCCGCGCCCACCAAGCGAGAAACATTATGTCGCTCCATAAATTCGCTCATATCAATTCGGATCAGCGCGTCCGGGTCATTAAAAATTTCTTGTGTTAAAACCTTAACCAACTCTGTTTTACCCACACCCGTAGGACCCAAAAATAAGAAAGAACCGATCGGCCGACGCTGACTGGAAACTCCCGCGCGGGAACGACGAATTGCCCGCGCGATTTCCAGAATCGCTTCGTCCTGACCAATAATACTTTTCTGCAGGGCTTTTTCTAAATTTAATAAATTAGCCAACTCAGACTTGATTAACTTTTTCAAAGGAATTTTGGTAATTTTCGCCACCATCTCCGCGATATTCTCCGCGGTAATCGCACTGCGTTCAGCGCGGGGTAGATTGCGTTTCTTTTTAAAATTGCCCAATTCTTCTTCTACCTTTTTCTCTTCATCACGATACTGTACCGCCCGTTCATAATCTTGAATCGCCACCGCGTTAGCTTTCTTGCGGTCCAGCGCTTTTAACTTTTCTTTGAGTTTTTTAATTTCTTTCACTGTGCCATCATCTTGTTTAACACTGCGCAAAGCGGAAGCTTCGTCCAAAAGATCAATCGCTTTGTCTGGTAAAAAACGGTCGTGCAGATAACGTTTAGACATTTTAGCCGCCGCTTCAATCGCTTCGTCCGTGATAATCAAGTTATGGTATTCTTCGTAAGCGTTGCGTAAGCCTTTTAAAAGTTCAATTGTAGTTTCCACGGAAGGCTCTTCCGCCATCACTGGTTGAAATCTTCTTTCAAAAGCCGGATCAGACTCAATGTGTTTACGGTATTCTTTGATGGTAGTAGCCCCAATGACCTGTACTTGGCCGCGCGAAAGCGCCGGCTTAAGAATATTGGCCGCGTCTAAACTGCCCTCGGCCGAACCCGCTCCAATCACGGTGTGAATTTCATCAATAAAAAGAATCACTTCGTTTTCCGCGCGCGAAGCTTCATCCAGTACTTGCTTTAAACGTCCTTCAAACTCTCCGCGGTATTTCGTACCAGCCACGAGCGCGGTCATATCCAAAGACAAAATTCGTTTATCAAACATATTGCCCGGCACGTGCTCCTCCGTAATTGCTTGCGCCAAACCTTCCACAATCGCGGTTTTGCCCACACCGGGTTCACCGATTAACACCGGATTGTTTTTGGTCTTGCGGGAAAGGATACTAATCAAACGATCAATTTCTTCATTGCGGCCGATAATCGGATCCTTTTTGCCTTTGCGAAATTCCTCCGTCAGATCAATTGTGAAATAATCCAAAGCGGGCGTTTTGGACTGCCCCTCTTTTTTGGACTGTTGCGCCGTTGTCACCCCCACTCCTCCCTCTTTTTGCATTCCGATAATCAAGCCCCCCAGATTGGAAAAGAATTTTTCTAGAGGCTGCATCATATTTTGCGAAAAAGCTTGAGTATTTTCCACTTGTGACTGACCAGACTGATCAAAAATATTTTGAATCTTTTTCTGCACTTCCAAAGGATTCACTTTCAGATTTTGCAACACCGTCAACGCGCCCGTTTCTTTCTGGGAAGTAAGCGCTAAAAGCAGGTGTTCCGTGCCCACAAAAGTGTGCCCATAAGTGTGCGCGAAACCATAAGCTTCTTCAATTAACTGCTTGGTAAAATCTGAAAGTTCCACCTTGTCGCCCACTTTGGTTTTGGTCTTTTTTTCTTCTTTAGATTGCGAAGCTTGAATGATATTGCGCGTATTTTCCAAATAAACCCCAAAATGATTTAAGATCCCACAGCCCAAAGCGTTCGTCTGTTTTAGAACGCCCAAAAGAATGTGTTCCGTGTTAATCTGATTGGAACCATCACTTTTGGCTTCTTCTTCGGCTACAATCAAGGCACGCTTGGCATCGGGAGAAAATTTATCAAAAGGAGAAGTGGGTTGGCTATCGGCTGGAAGCATAGGGGTAGATATTAGAAGAAACAGATTTAAGATTAAAGATTTGAAGGGCAAAGTGAAGAACTAATTAACCAATCTACCAATTAACTAATTAACTATTTTACTAATCTACTAATATACCAATCCGCCAATTAACTAATCTACTATCATAAACGAGATTCGCTTTATTTTAACACTTTTTTCCTTCCTTTCGCGACCATTTAAAGATGATTAAATTGGAAAATAAGGTAAAACAAAAGAGCAAAAGGATAGAAAAAGTTACGAAGTTATGGAGTTACAGAGTTATGGAGTGAATGAAAAATTTATACCCTGAATTTGTTGAATGGGTCGAAGGCTAAAATTTTTAATTGACTTAATTTCTCATCCTGCAGATGATCACCCGAGTAATAAACAAAAAAATGAAACTTAGAAGGTTTAGCATTTAAGGTTTAGTCTTTTCAGAAGCCATTTTTTATAACAATTTTATTCATTTTCTCACGATCGTGAGAATTGTGATAAAAATTACAATTAATTTGGCTAGAGATACAGAAAAACAAGGATAAATTTAACAAAAAAAAGAGACTCCCTGTTGAGAGTCCCTTATTTAAAGGTGTACTTCTTGGTTAGTTAGGCTAACTACCAGAAGAAACAGGTTTTAATTTTAAAAGTCTTTTAGAGACAATCTCGAAGTTGATTACTCCAAAGATTCCTCCCGCAAGCGCCCCGATAAGAGCATTGCCGTAAAAATAGCCGACCACTGTCCCCAGCATGGCATCCACCAAACAAAGTAGTCTTTCTTCCGAGTGGACAAGAAGGAAGAGGGTTTTAATGAAACGCCTCACCATTTTTATTAGAGTACATATACCTCTAAGGGTTATTACTACACCCATGGAAAACGACATTACCACCCCCCAAACAAATCTCGGTGTTGCACGAACGATGTGAATACTCTTCCTAATCATAACCGACGGTTTGTACTCTCTCCAAAGTAACCTGCCAAATTGGACTAGTTGAATTAACTCTTCCTTATTCTCTACTCCAAACGACGCGTGCATCACCATAGGCACCATAGTGATTATCAATAAAAACAAGCACGTCACCCCTCCTAGTACAGCACTAATCTGCACACTTATCATAAAGGACAGTAGTATTTGATTATCATTCGAATAGTGTAACACAGGAAGGAAGAGTATTGCTAGTGTCAAGGTGACCATTAACGCAACCATTATCCAAAAAGCTATTGCGTATAAACTGGCAATAAACAGCCAGCATAGCTTTATCACAAAGATGCGCAAAAGGTCTCTGGAGTTTTTTTTGGTTTTTTTCCATGCCATAGGAATGGCCATATGAACATCCTTCAAATCATAGAACAGGTATCCGAGCATTCCTCCTACGATTGTCCCTAACCACCAAAGATAGGTATTTACTTCCAGTGAAACCACTGTGCCCACAAAAGCACCAGCGGCGCAAGCTAAAAAGATCCTTAAACTTTTTCTTTCCATTTTTTTTATCTCCCTTTTTTAAATTTTGTTTTTCCGTTAAGTCAAAGAACGCTTCATTAACCAATTCTATTTTCAACACTTTCTCTGATTTGTCAATAGCCAATTTCTTTCTCATTAAAAGCCCCCTTGATAAAGGGGGTAGGGGGATTTGTGCAAGTTAAAAATACGTGTCTCTAAAAACTCAAACCCCCTCTTTCCCCCTTATCAGGGGGATGAGCAAAGTGTAAAAAAACAGGATCAGACCCTTTGGGAACAGTCAGGATCTGACCCTGTTTTTTCTCCATCACTCCACAACTCCATAACTTTATCACTCTGTGACTCCATAACTTTATCACTTTTTTCTCCCCACCATCTTCCAACCTCTTACTTTCTCCTCTCGCTTCTATCCCCAACCACCTCCTTACATTCTGCTAGTTTACATATACGCCGACTAGCAGGTTGTGAGGATTGTAAAAGCAGAAAAAAAGAATAGATTATTAATAGTTAATTGGTAGATTGGTAAACTAGTTAATCAGTTCTTCAGTTTTCCTGTTAATTGTTAATTGTTCTTTTGTTAATTGTCTCTTAATGCCATCTTCTCCTTCCGTCAGTATTGTGGATTTACGGGAAGAGTTTGAGAAAAAAAACTTCTCTCCCCTTTCCGAATTACTCCAGCAAAAGATTCAAGCAAAATTAAACCAACACGAACAAATCTTGCTCTTTTTAAATAAGCGCGGTTTCTATTCCGCTTTGGTTTGCCGCGACTGCGGTTTTACACCGCGCTGTCCCAATTGCGACATCGCCCTCACCTACCACCGCGTGGAAAAAAAATTCAACACCCAGTTGCCAGTTTCCAGTTTTCAGTTTCCAGTTTCCAGTTTCCAGTTGCCAGTTGCCAGTTTCCAGTTGCCAGTTGCCAAGCTAATTTGTCATTATTGTGGCCGTCTGGAAGTTCCACCTACCGTTTGTCCCAACTGCAAAAGCGCCTACATCCGCTATTTCGGCATCGGCACTCAAAGACTGGAACAAGAATGCAAAAATCTGTTTCCTGCCGCGCGCGTTTTAAGAGTAGATCGCGACACCACTACAGGCAAAAAACAACACGCGCAAATTTATCAGCAAATTAAAAATCACACGGTAGACATCATCATCGGTACCCAGATTATTGCTAAGGGGCTAGACATTCCCGAAGTCGCGCTGGTGGGAGTGATTCTGGCCGACCTTAGCCTCTCTTTTCCGGAATTTCGCGCCGGTGAAAGAACTTTTCAGCTACTCACTCAAGTGGCGGGACGCACCGGACGACCCGGCGCTAAAAACCCGGGTGAAATCGTGATTCAAACCTATAATCCCGCTAATCCCTACATCCAAACTGCCGCCGCGCGGGATTACCAGAAATTTTACGTGAATGAAATTATTGAGCGCAAACGGTTTGGCTATCCGCCTTTTGCCCAAATCATCAAACTCACCTATGAACACATGAATTTAGCTAAATGTCGGCAAGAAACGGAAAGAATATTTGAAACACTGAAACAAATGAACACAAGAACAAATGAACACAAGAACATGAAGAACCATAAGAGAATTCTGAAGGAAGCGGAGCGACCGGAAGATTCTTTAGTGCCTTCATCCTCCGTAGCTTTAGCGAAGGAGGGCTGGAACATTAAAACTGAAAAACTTATGAGCCAAAGAGAGGGAAAACAGGAAAAACAGGGTCAGATCCTAACTGTTCCCAAAGGGTCTGATCCTGTTTTTTCAAGAGAGAATGAAAACGACAAAAAAGTGGAGATTTATCTGGTTACTCCTTTAATCTCCAAGATATATAATAAATATCGCCTAAATATTATTCTCAAGGGTCAAAACCCTCACCAGCTACTGGAAAACCTCCCACTTCCTTCCGGCTGGAAAGTTGACGTAGATCCTGAAAATATCAGCTAAAGAAACTATTTCTTTATTTCTTCTTTTCAGGCGGTAGTCTCTAGTTTAGATCCGATTAACTTCAGAACCTTTTCCAATTCTTTATTTTTCTCTCTCAATTTTTTAATTCTCTCCTTTAGCCTACCCTGTTTATCATCATTTTCTTCTTCCTGTTCTTCAATTGTTTCTTCAAGACACTTGTTTTCTTCTTCCTGTTCTTCAATTGTTTCTTTCAAATCCTT